>DATFCC010000169.1:0-4144 GCA_035253505.1 Hyphomicrobiaceae bacterium | reverse complement strand
TCAGGCTAGCGCAATCGACGTTGGCGTGCGAGCGCGCGGCCATCACTATGACGCGAGCGAGGGCATTCCTCATCCCGCGGCTATCGAACTTGGGTCATGCCCGCGAAGGCCGGAACTCGCGCAAGGAAATTGCGGATGCCGGCGGCAGTCGACAGCGGGCTTGGGTGGATCCCGCCTACGCGACGCCTGCGCGGGGACATCGGGCAAGGAGTGCCGATGAAGGCACCTCACGCGGCGAGTGCGGTGTCGGTCTGAGCCTTCGCGAGGAGGGCGCGCTCGAACTTGACCGGATTGAAGCCGAGGCCGGCGTTGAGCCGCATGCGCGCGGCAACCTGCACCGCGGGGGCGAGCAGGTGATGACCCGTGTTGAGCAACAGATTGGAGAGACGGCGGGCGGCGAACACTTTGATCATGGCGCGGAAGCGGACCAGCACCGCCACTCGTTCGGCCGGATCGGTGCCGAGCGCATCCCACAGGGCGCGATCGACCTCGCGCAGCTCGGCCTCCGTGATGCCGCGCAGCATGGCGAGGCCCCGCTCCGTGTCGATCATGTATTGCATGGCGAGCCAAAGATTGCGCCCCTCGACCAGGGCGACGTCGCTGGGGTTGATGGGGATGGTTCCGGAGGTCATGGCTGTCTCTGCGGGCTGGCTGCGCTTCATGTGCGACGATAGGTCGAGCGCGAGGCCGGCGCTGTTCCCTTCGGAACGCCACGAGGGACAAGGGTCACCCCCTCGCATCGACCGAGGGCCTTGCTGACGCGCGCGAAAATGGACACTCTGGCCGCAACGATCCTTGGAGCGGGCGCCGGGCGCTGGCTCACCGGGCAAGCAACGACGAGCAGGAGGTGGCGCCATGGCCGCAAGCGAGCAGGGCGGGAAGCCGATGGTGCGCTTCGAGGTGGAGGATGGCATCAGCGTCATCACCATCGACAACCCGCCCGTCAATGCGCTCGCGCCGGAGGTCCGCGACGGGGTCGTCGAGGCCCTGGAGAAGGGCGAGGCCGACCCCAACGTGAAGGCCATGGTGATGATGGGTGCCGGCCGCAGCTTCATTGCCGGTGCCGACATCCGCGCCTTCGGCAAGCCGCGGACGGCGCCGCGCAGGCTCACCTACGATGTGCTCGACGAGAGCAAGAAGCCGGTGGTGGCCGCCATCCACGGCTATGCGCTCGGCGGCGGCCTCGAATATGCGCTGGCCTGCCACTACCGCATCGCCGTGCCGAGTGCCAAGGTCGGCCTGCCCGAGGTTCTGATCGGCATCCTGCCGGGCGGCGGCGGCACCCAGCGCCTGCCGCGCCTGATCGGCCCCAAGGCGGCGATGGACCTGATCGTTTCAGGCCGTCACGTGCCGGCCGAGGAGGCCAAGAAGCTGGGCATCGTCGATGCCGTCGTGCCGGGCAAGGATCTGCGCAAGGAAGCAATCGCCTACGCCAAAGAGATTGCGGGCAAGCGGCCGCTGCCGCGCGTGCGCGACAAGACGGACAAGCTCGCCGAGGCCAAGGCCGATCCCGGCATGTTCGATGCCATGCGCAAGTCCATCGCCCGCCGGGCCCGCAACCAGAAGGCGCCCTATCATTGCATTGCCTGCGTAGAGGCGGCGCTGACGCAGCCGTTCGACGAGGGCATCAGGACGGAGCGACGGCTGTTCTCGGAGCTCGAGAACTCCGACGAGGCAAAAGCGCTCCGGTATGCCTTCTTCGCCGAGCGCGAGGTCGCCAAGCTGCCGTGGCTGCCCAAGGACCTGCCACTGCCGGAGATCAAGACGATGGCCGTGGTGGGCGCCGGCACCATGGGCGGCGGCATCGCCATGAGCTGCGTCGACCACGGCTTTCCGACCAAGCTGCTCGATGCCTCGCCGGAGGTGCTGGCCAAGGGGCTCGACCGCATCCGCAACAACTACGCGGTAAGCGTCAAGCGCGGCAGCCTCACCCAGGAGGAGATGGACAAGCGCATGGCGCTGATTGAGCCGGTGCAGACCTACGAGGAGATCGGCGACTGCGATGCGGTGATCGAGGCCGTGTTCGAGCGCATGCCGGTGAAGAAGGAGGTGTTTGCCAAGCTCGACGAAGTGATGAAGCCGGGCGCGCTGCTCTACACCAACACCTCCGCCCTCGACATCGACGAGATCGCCAGCGTCACGAAGCGCCCCGAAGCGGTGGCCGGCACGCACTTCTTCGTGCCCGCCAACGTCATGAAGACCTTCGAGGTGGTGGAGGGGGCCAAGACGTCCGATTCAACTCTTGCCGCCGCCATGAAGCTCGGGCGCGATATCGGCAAGGTTTCCGCCTATGCCGGCAACTGCGACGGCTTCGTCGCCAACCGCTCCCGCATCCCCTTCAACCTCGAGCAGGGGCTGATGATCGAAGAGGGCGCGCTGCCGGAGCAGGTCGACAAGGTGATGGTCGACTTCGGCTATCCGGTGGGGCCGTTCGCGGTCAACGACATGTCGGGACTGGACATCAGCTACGACACGAGGAAGCGCCGCGCCGCCGCCGATCCCAACTACCGCGGCCTGCCGATCACCGACCGGCTGGTGGAGATGGGCCGGCTCGGCCAGAAAACCGGCAAAGGCTGGTATCGCTATGAGAAGGGCGACCGCACGCCCATCGTCGATCCTGAGACGCACGCCATCATCAAGGAGGTGGCGAAGGAGAAGGGCTTCCAGCAGCGCACCTTCACCGACGACGAGGTGCTGCGCCGGCTGCTGTTCTCCTCCGTCAACGAGGCCTGCAAGATCCTCGAGGAAGGCAAGGCCGTCCGCGCCAGCGACATCGACGTGATGTGGCTCAACGGTTTCGGCTTCCCGCGCTATCGCGGTGGACTGATGTTCTGGGCCGACACCATCGGCGCGCGCGAGATCTACAACCAGATCGCCGCCTGGCATCAGAGGTATGGCGCGCGCTGGCGCCCCTCCGATCTGCTGCGCGAACTCGCCGAGAGCGGCGGCCAATTGCGCGAGGCCAAGGGGCGGATGAAGCGGTGAAGCGAGTGCGTTTCCCGTTGTCATGGTCGGGCTTGTCCCGACCATCCATCCAACCGCTTGCTGCGTCGCTCGCGGATGGCTGGATCCTCGGGACAAGCCCGAGGATGACAAGATAAGCGATGGCAGTGACCGAGAGTCCCCTCTGAAACGTGCACTGGTCTTGTCTAGCGAGTGGAAACACAGGAGATTCAGAAATGAAGCTCGGGTTGAGCATCGGATATTCGAAGGCGCGCCTGGAGCTGCCGGTCGAGCTGGTGCAGCGGGCCGAGGCGCTGGGCTACGACTCGGTGTGGACGGCCGAGGCCTACGGCACCGACGCGGTGACGCCGCTCGCCTACCTCGCCGGCAAGACCAGCCGCATCAAGCTCGGCACCGCCATCATGCAGCTTTCCGCGCGCACGCCGGCCAACGCCGCCATGTCCGTGGCGACGGTGGATGCGCTGGCGGGCGAAGGGCGCTTCATCTGCGGCATCGGCGTGTCGGGGCCGCAGATCGTGGAAGGCTGGTACGGCGAGCCCTGGGGCAAGCCGTATTGGCGCATCAAGGATTACGTGGCGATCATGCGCAAGGTGCTGGCGCGCGAGGCGCCGGTGACGCACGAGGGGCGCGAGATCAGTCTGCCCTATAGGGGGCCAGGCGCCATGGGCGTCGGCAAGCCGCTGCGATCGATCCTGCACATGAACCCGGACATCCCGATCTACCTCGGCACCGGCAATGAGGCGACCGTGAAGCTGACCGGCGAGATCGCCGACGGCTGGCTGCCGCTGGGCTTCGTGCCGGGCACCATGCCCGAGTACCGGCCCTGGCTGGAGGAGGGGTTCAAGCGCGCTGGCAACGGCAAAAGCTTCCGCACCTTCGCCATCCAGGGCTCCGTGCACGTGGAGGTAGCCGACGATGTGCAGGCGGCGCTCGACAAGCTGAAACCCGAGGTGGCGCTCTACGTCGGCGGCATGGGCCATCGCGATAAGAACTTCCACAAGGACATGCTGATCCGCCGCGGCTTCAAGGACGCGGCCGAGCGCATCCAGGAGCTCTACCTCGCGCACCGCAAGGAGGAGGCCGCCGCCGCGGTGCCCGACGAGTGGGTCGACGCCAAGTCGCTGGTGGGCCCGCCCGCCCGCATCAAGCAGCGCTACCGCGCCTGGGAAGACTCCGGTGC
>DATFCC010000168.1:0-2152 GCA_035253505.1 Hyphomicrobiaceae bacterium | reverse complement strand
TGCGTAGGTATGGCCGGCGAACGACTGCGCCATCCACTGCGCGTTGGCGAGCTTGTTGTTGTCGCCCGCTTCGAAGCCGGCGCGCGCCAGGAGCTGGGCGCGCGTCCGCTCCAGGATGGCCGGCTCGATCAGGGGCGAGACGAGCGCGAGGCGAAGCAGCTCGGTGGCCTTGGGGAGGTTCTTCGTCAGCGTCTCGAAGTTGCCGAAGAAGGTGTCGCGGTCGCTGTCGAAGGCCAGGCGCACCGACAGCTTCTCGATCTGTCTCTGGTAGGCGGGGCCGGCGAGGTCGCCCGCCCCTTGGTCGAGCATGGCGGCAAGCAGGCCTGCCGTGCCCTCCTTGCCCGCCGCCTCCTGCGTGCTGCCGCCATCGAAACCGAAGCGGATGGCGATGATGGGCAGGCTCCTCTCCTCGACCAGCCAGGCGGTGATGCCGCCGGGGCTGCGCACCTGCTGGATCTCGGCCGCGCGGAGCGGCGTAAGGGGTGCCAGAAACCATGCGAGCGCGAGCAGCAGGGTTCCCACCAGCGACAGACCAGGGATGGGGCGGCCGGTGATCATTGGCGCGCCTCCGCCGGTTTGCCGGCGGCCGCGTCGGCATCGGCCTTCACGGGCAGCAGATAGCCGGTGACGGACGCCTGCAGGTCCAGATACCTGGCGGCGACCCTCTTGACGTCGGCTGCCGTCACTTTGGCCACCTGATCGGGCCATTCCTCGATTTCGGCAATGGTGCGGCCGATGACGAGGTTCGAGCCGTACCGCTGGGCGAGACCGGCCTGGTTGTCGGCGCTGTAGACGTAGCTGGCGATCATCGCGTTCTTGGCCTGCTCCAGCTCCTCCTCGGTCGGGCCATCCTTCACGAAGCGGGCGATGGCGGCATCGAGCGCCGCCTCCAGCGCCTCGCGCGTGGTGCCCTCGCCGGGAACGGCGTAGAGCGTGAGGGAGCCGCCATCGAGCGCCACCGCCGAGAAGCTGGCGCCGGCATTGGCGGCGATATCCTTCTCCTCCACCAGCTCCCGATAGAGCCGCGATGTCGGGCCGTCGCCGAGAATGATGGACAACGTGTCCAGCGCCACCGCGTCGTTGCCCTCGGCGGACTTGTAGCTCGGGGTCGCGTAGTATCGCTGCAGGGCGATATTGCGGGCGCGCGGGTCGCGCAGCTCGAGGCGGCGGATGCCCGGCTGGCGCGGCTCTGCCGGACGGGCCACGCGGAAGGTGCCGGGCTGGCGCTGGACGCGGCCGTAGGTGTCCTGCGCCAGCGTGCGCACCTCGTCCGGCGTCACGTCGCCGGCGACGACCAGGATGGCATTATTGGGGGCATAGAAGCGTCGATAGAAGGTGACGGCCTTCTGGCGGTCGAGCGTCTTGATCTCGTGCTCCCAGCCGATCACCGGCGTGCGGTAGGGGTGGTTGAGGTAGAGGTTGGCGTTGATGAGCTCGTCGAGGATGGCGAGCGGCTTGCTGTCGACGACGGAGCGGCGCTCCTGCAGCACCACGTCGCGCTCCGCGGCCACCTCCGCGTCGTTGAGGTTGAGGTTGCGCATGCGGTCGGCTTCCATGCCCATGGCGGTCTTCAGGTGCTCCTTGGGCAGGCGCTGGAAGTAGTAGGTGGCGTCGTGCGAGGTGACGGCGTTGTCGCGCCCGCCGAGCCGGGACACCGTGCGCGCCAGCTCACCCGACTTCAGCTTCTTCGTCGAGCGGAACATCAGGTGCTCGAGGAAGTGGGCGAGCCCGGACTGGCCGGGGGCATTGTCGGCCCCGCCCACCTTGTACCAGACCACGTGCGTGACCACGGGCGAGCGCGTGTCGGGGATGACGACGACCTGCATGCCGTTGGCCAGCGTGAACTCGCTGGCCCGGCGCTGCGGCGCGGCTTGCGGCGAAACGGACGGCAGCGCGGCGAAGATCGCGGCGATTGCAAGGAGAAGCGTCGCGCGCGCTGTCCGGCATCGGGGGGGCCTAGCGCACGCGCACGCGAACTTCGGCATGGCCCGAGCAACTCTTGCAATCGCGCTTGGATAAGGTGTCATGCCCCGCCAGTGGGCTCCCCGCGTCTGCGGAGAGCCCACGCGCCGGCAAAGCAACGGCTGGACGTTCGATCCGACGTCAGAACGACATCTTGCTCAGACGGTCGAACAGGGCCTTGGCATCCTGC
>DATFCC010000167.1:0-4073 GCA_035253505.1 Hyphomicrobiaceae bacterium | reverse complement strand
TCCGCCGCCCGCCCCTCGGCCTGCTGCGGCGCCCGCCCGCGGCCAGGGCGGAGAACGCCCAGTCGCAATCGGAGTTGCGCGGTCAGGCGCGCCTGCTCGGCGAGGTGCTGGCCGATTTCGGCGTCAAGGGCGAGATCCGGGATGTGCATCCGGGGCCGGTGGTCACGCTGCACGAGTTCGAGCCCGCGCGCGGCGTCAAGTCCTCGCGCGTGATCGGCCTCGCCGATGACCTGGCGCGCTCGATGGGCGCCGCCAGCGTGCGTGCCGCCGCCCTGCCCGGCCGCAACGCCATCGGCATCGAGCTGCCCAATCCGCGGCGCGAGAAGGTGATGCTGCGCGAGCTCATCGACAGCGACGCCTTCCGCAACAGCGACGCCGCCCTGCCGCTGGCGCTCGGCAAGAACATCTCCGGCACGCCGGTGTTCGCCGACCTGGCGCGGATGCCGCACGTGCTGGTGGCCGGCACCACGGGCTCCGGCAAATCGGTGGGCGTCAACGCCATGATCCTGTCGCTGCTCTACCGGCTGCCGCCGGAGCAGTGCCGCCTGCTGATGATCGACCCCAAGATGCTGGAGCTGTCGGTCTACAACGGCGTCCCGCACCTGCTGTGCCCCGTGGTGACGGAGGCCGAAAGGGCCGTGGCCGCGCTCAACTGGCTCGTCGCCGAGATGGAGCGCCGCTACCGCCGCATGTCGCAGCTCGCGGTCCGCAACATCGACGCCTTCAACGCGCGCGTGCGCCAGAACCAGCAGCACGCCTCGCACGGAGCGGGCAGGGAAGCTTCCGGCGACTTCGCGCCGCTGCCCTATATCGTCGTGGTGGTCGACGAGTTCGCCGACCTGATGCTGGTCGCCGGCAAGGAGATCGAGGCGGCCATCCAGCGGCTGGCGCAGATGGCCCGCGCCGCCGGCATCCACATGATCATGGCCACCCAGCGTCCCTCGGTCGACGTCGTCACCGGCATCATCAAGGCCAACTTTCCCACGCGCATCAGCTACAAGGTGGCCTCCAAGTTCGACAGCCGCACCATCATCAACGAGCAGGGTGCCGAGCACCTCCTCGGCGAGGGCGACATGCTGTTCTCCAACGGCGCCGGCCGCACCATGCGCGTGCATGGTCCCTTCGTCGCCGACGAGGAGGTGGAGCGCATTGCCGCCTATCTGCGCGACCAGGGCGAGCCGCGCTACGTCGAGGGCATCACCGACCTGCCCGAGCCCGACGAGGAGGAAGATGTTGGCGCCAGGCGCGGCCGCCCCTCCGCCAGCGCGCTCTACGACCGCGCCATCGCCATCGTGGTCGGCGATCGCAAGGCATCGGCCAGCTACCTGCAGCGCCGGCTGATGATCGGCTACAACCGCGCGGCCGATCTGGTAGAGCGTATGGAGCGCGAGGGCGTGGTGAGCGCGCCGGGTTTCGGCGGCCGCCGACAGGTCCTGGTCGGCGAAAGCAGCGGCGAGCGCGAGTAGCGCCGTCTCGTTGCGCGCGATCCCGCGCCGGGTGTGGCGCGGACGACCCGAATCGCCCACAATCTCGTCCCAATGTTGGGACAAATCATGCGCGACCGGGCCGCGAGGCGTCGGTGCGATGGCGCACGGGGGAATTTCATGCACGCACGCGGAATGGCCCGCCTGGCTGCTCTGGTTCTGATCGCCTTGGCCCCCGGCGCGACGCTGGCGCAGGACGGCAAGCGGCCCATCCCCCCGAACCCCATAGGCGCCGGCACCTGGAACCCCGCGGTCAACAAGGAGGCCGCCATCGCCGGCGCGGAGTTCGACAAGAAGCAGATCGAATTGATCAACAAGGTCACCGGGTATTTCAATCAGATGACCGAGTTGAAGGGCCTGTTCGTGCAGACCAGTGCCGACAACAAGCGCCTGCGCGGCAAGTTCTACGTGAAGCAGCCCGGCCGGTTCCGCTTCGACTACAACCCGCCGAGCCGGATGGTGATTTTGTCCGATGGCAGCTACATGGCCATCCAGGACTTCGACATGAAGACCGATGACCGCGTCGAACTCGCCCGCACGCCCTTCCGCGTGCTGCTGCGCAAGGACGTGGACCTGCTGCGCGATGCCAACATCCTGGAAGTGAAGGAAATCGACGACGTCATCGTGCTCGCTCTGCAGGACCGCAACCCCGACAACCCCGGCCGCATCAAGCTGCTCCTGACCAAGAAGCCGGGCCTCGAGCTCAAGGAGTGGATCACAACGGATTCACAGGGCTTGGACACGCGCATCGAGCTGACCGAGGTCAGCAAGGCCGAATCGCTCGACCCCAACCTGTTCAGCGCAAAAACCATGGTATTTCAAAGGCTTGACCAGTAAATGGGAGGCCCGGCACGGGTTGTCTGTGAAAGTCCCTTCAACCTAAAAAGAAAGCTAAACTGAAACAATCCGTAACAATTTCGTGATCGCGATACGACTCCCCATTGCAAAGGCCCCTACAAGTATTATTTGTTGAGCAGTGGGTGATGTCGCTCTTCATCGGTAGTGCCCCCCGTCTAGCCGAAAGACATCGCCCGCGGTGCCGGATTCCCTCCCGGCACCATGCGCATGACGCGCTTCTCGCGCCCAACTCCTCCCCCGGGGTTGGGCGCTTTTCCTTTTTGGCCCTCCGTGTTTCCTTTTTTTGCGTCGGGTCGGCGCGCGCCTCTGTTGCCTCAAGGCGGCGGACCCTCGCGCATGCGGGTCGATTCACGCGGGCGCTCGAGGCGAACGGGTCTCAACCCTTGTTCGGCTGGATCATGAGCCGCCGCGAACTGCTCTCGGAAGTGCGCGCCGCTACGGCACCAGCTTGTAGCCGCCGGTCTCCGTCACCAGCAGCTCGGCGTGCGAAGGGTCCTTCTCGATCTTCTGGCGCAGGCGATAGATGTGCGTCTCCAGCGTGTGCGTGGTGACGCCGGAATTGTATCCCCAGACTTCCTGAAGCAACACATCGCGCGTCACGACTTTCTCGCCCGCGCGATACAAATATTTCAGGATCGAGGTCTCCTTCTCGGTCAGGCGGATCTTGGAGCCCTTCTCGTCGAGCAGCATCTTGGACGCGGGCTTGAACGAATACTGGCCGATGTTGAAGACCGCGTCCTCGCTCTGCTCGTGCTGGCGCAACTGCGCGCGGATGCGCGCCAGCAGCACGGCGAACTTGAAGGGCTTGGTGACGTAGTCGTTGGCGCCCGAATCGAGCCCGAGGATCATGTCCGCATCCGAAGCATTGCCGGTCAGCATGACAATGGGACTCTTGAATCCGCTCTTGCGCAGCAGCTTGCAGGCCTCGCGGCCGTCCATGTCCGGCAGCCCCACGTCGAGCATCACCAGGTCCAGATGCTCGTTCCTCGCCACCTCGATGCCCTTGGTGGCGTTGGGCGCGGTCATGACCTCGAACTCGTCATGCAGCGCGAGCTGGTCTTTCAGCGACTCGCGAAGGTCCTCGTCGTCATCGACGATGAGAATCTTCCTAGCGGTGCTCATGCTGCGCGGCTCCGGTTGATGGATTGTGGCAGGTGGCGCACAGTCTAGCATCAGATCGCGGGAGGAAAACAGGGCTTGTCGGTCGCACAACCAACGATGAGACCGCAACAAATCCGTGCCGGACGCCGGGTCGCGGCGGTGCGTGTCCTGTCCGGTCGCGGCACGCGGGGAAGCGTCGGCATGGGCCTGCTCGCGTTCCCATGCGCGCTCGGTCGCAGCGGCTGCCGTACGCTCAAGCGCGAGGGTGACGGCGCCACCCCGCGCGGAACGTGGATCGCGCGTGCCGTTTACTATCGCCCCGACCGCGTGCTGCGGCCCCGCACCGGGCTGCCGGTGCGCCCCTTGCGCCCGCACGACGGCTGGTGCGACGCGCCGGGCGATGCCAACTACAACCGCCCGGTACGCCATCCCTATCCGGCGAGCGCCGAGCGGCTCTGGCGCACCGATGCCCTCTACGACCTGATCGTCGTGCTCGACTACAACGAGCGGCCGCGCGTGCAGGGCCGCGGCAGCGCCATCTTCATGCACGTAGCGCGGCCCGGCTATCAGCCGACTGAGGGGTGCGTCGCGCTGGCCCGGCCGCACCTTCTCCGGCTGGTCGCGCGGCTC
>DATFCC010000166.1:0-3143 GCA_035253505.1 Hyphomicrobiaceae bacterium | reverse complement strand
CAGCGCCGCCACGGTGGCGCCGGCGTCGACCTTGCCGAGCGCCGGGAACTGCTCGCCCACGATCTCGGCATCGGACGTGGCGATCTTGATCAGCTTCTTGAAGTTGGCGGCCGCCGACTGGCCATACTCGTAGTTGGGGGCCACGATCGCCCACTTCTTGATGCCCTTGGCCTTCACGGCATCCACCAGCATCTTGGTCTGCATGTAGGTGGAGGGCCGCACGCGGTAGGTGTACTTGTTGCCCGAGCCCATGGTGATGGCGTCGGTCAGCGGCTCGGTGGCCAGGAACAGCACCTTCTTCTGGTTGGCGAAGTCGGCCACCGCCAGGCCGACGTTGGACAGGAACGTGCCGGCCAGGAACGACACGTTCTCGCGCGTCAGCAGCTCCTCCGCCACGCGCGCGGCATCGCCCGGGGTGGCACCGTCGTCGCGGAACACGATCTCCATCCTGCGCCCGCCGAGCACGCCGCCCTTGGCGTTGATCTCCTCCTGCGCCAGTTGCATGCCGTTGCGGTAGGGAACCGCGAACGCCGCCATGCGGCTGTAGGAGTTGAGCTCGCCGATCTTCACCGACTGGCCCTGCGCCAACCCCTGTGCCGGCAGCAGCGCCATGCCGAGTGCGGCCAATCCTCCGCAGGCTGCGGCTGCCAGGACGCTTCGCCGCGATGCCATTCTCTCCATCCTCGACTCCTCACTGCCGTCGCGGCCCCGAGCCGCATCGCGCTCAAGTCTAGCGGCCACCCGGTCCGGGCACCAAGCCCTTTGGCGGGGGCATTTCGTGGCCCTTGCGTCTGCCCGGATTTTCAGCCGGCGACCGTCGTTGCTGCCGCATCCGGCGTCATGCCGGCGCCACCTGTGGCCGGGCCGGCATTGCGGCACCACCATCCGCTCCCTACCTCCCGTAGGAAGCCGCGCCGGGATCGGCTAGGCTCGCGCGACCAGAGGCGGAGCAAATCATGGACACCAAGCAATACCCCGTCACCCGAAGCGAGGCGGAATGGCGCAAGCTGCTCACTGCGGAGCAGTATCACATCATGCGCGAGCACGGCACCGAGCGGCCAGGCAGTTGCGCGCTGAACTTCGAGAAGCGCGCCGGAACCTTCCTCTGCGCCGGCTGCGACCAGCCGCTGTTCGTCTCCAAGCGGAAGTTCGAGAGCGGCACCGGCTGGCCGAGCTTCAACGATCCGGTCCCGAACTCCGTTGAGACCGAGACCGATGAAAGCTACGGCATGACCCGCACGGAGGTGCACTGCAACCGCTGCGGCAGCCACCTGGGTCATGTGTTCGAGGATGGCCCGCCGCCCACCGGCCTGCGCTACTGCATCAATGGCGTGGCCATGAAATTCATCCCCGAGTGATTCGCCGCGCCGTCTGTGCCGCAGCCACGCGGGTGGGAGGCGTCACCCGTGCCGGTGGTTTTTGCGTGTCCGTTCTGCGGGCGCTGCTGCAACGTTGGCGCGCGCGCTCGAAAATTCGCTCATATTAAACGGCATAAACATTCATTTTGGCATATTCACTCCGGATTTATGGCAGCCTCGAATACGGCGCCCGAGTCGACCGTGGCTTTCGGCACCCGGAAGTGCCCGCATCCATTACCGAAACGGCTTGCGTTAATATCCTGTTAATACCCGGGCGGTAGCGTCTCCTTAATAAATTGCCCTTGTTCGAGCCAAGCCGATCGGCAGCGCTGGCGTATTTTCGGCACAGGTGCGGAAGCCCGGCCACCCGGTTTTCCTGTCTGCCGGCTCGCAATCACCAAACCCGTCACAGGAGAAGGCATCATGCTGTTCAACAACAAGAGACCGGAAGACGAATTCATGCAGGAGCCGGGCGCCATCAAGCGTCCGTCGTCGCCTGCTGCCCCCAGCTCCGCAGAGGCCATCTCGGTCGCACCGCGCAAGATCAATGCGGGGCCGACGCGCTCCGTCATCGACGCCTGGCTCAACATCACCGGCAACCTGCACAGCGAAGGCGAGGTGCAGGTGGATGGCCGCATTACCGGCGACATCCGCTGCGCGCACCTCATCGTCGGCAGGGAGGCCGTCGTGGAGGGCAACATCACCGCCGAGGAGGTGGTGGTGCGCGGCAAGGTGTCCGGCGTGATCCGCGCCACCCGCGTCATCCTGCAGGACAGCGCCCATGTCGAGAGCGACATCTTCCACAAGCGGCTGTCGATCGAGGAAGGCGCCGAGTTCGACGGCATGTCGCGGCGCTGCGAGGACCCGATGAACATGGAGCTGCCGGTCGCCAAGCCGAAGCTCAACGGCAGCGCCAACGGCAAGCACCATCACAAGGACGCCGTCGCGGTCGCCTGATCGGCCTCGGCAGGAACCAGGCGAAGGGCCGCGCGCCAGCGCGGCCTTTCGGCTTCTTGTCGCGGGTCTAAGCTCTGGCCGGCGGATGCGTGACGAGCGACTTGAGATCCGGCGATGGCGCCGCGAGCTTGCCCAGATCCGGGCGCGGGCGGGTGAGGCCGGGGATGCGCGTGAACGCCTCTTCCATCGCTTCGGCGGCGTCGAGCACCTCGAGGTCGCCGTGGAAGCGTCCCGTCACCTGCACGCCGAACGGCATGCCGGCATGATCCAATCCGCACGGCAGCGACAGGGACGGATTGGTCGCCAGCGTCATGAAATAGGTCAGCGCCAGCCAGTGGTAGTAGTTGCGCAGCGCCGTGCCGTCCACCTCGGGCAGGTACAGCTCCGCCCACGGGCGCGGCGACACCGGCGTCGTCGGCGAGAGCACGAGATCATAGTCGTGGAACGTCGCCTGGAAGCGGCGGAAGATGCGCGTCTGCTCAGCGTGCGCCCAGGCGGCATCGCTGAGCGACATGGAGGCGCCCATCTCGTAGTTGGCGCGCACGTTGGGCCCGAGCGCGCCGGGGTCCTTGCTGTAGGCTTCCTGGTAGCGGGCCACGAAGGCGAGCGCGCGCACCACGTCGAAGCAGCGGTCGGCCTCGCCGAGGTCGAATTTCACCTCGTCGCATGCGCGGAACAGATGGCGCATGGCGCCGATGCGCTCGCGCATGATGCCGCGGATCTCGCGCGAGACGGGACACTGCCCGAAATCCTCGGTCCACGCCACGCGCAGGCGCGCAAGATCGGCCGGCCGGCCCGCGGCCACGCGCTCGGACGAAACCGGAAAGG
>DATFCC010000165.1:0-3285 GCA_035253505.1 Hyphomicrobiaceae bacterium | reverse complement strand
TTCATCGGCCAGCTGTTCAAGACCATCGGCAAGCACGTGCCGCCGGCACCCGGTGTCCGTTCTCCGGCCTTGTGGGGAAACAAGGCGCACCTCGCGAGCCTGTTTGGCCCGGACGCCTCGATCCGCGCCAACGAGCGGCAGTTCGTATTCCGCTACCGCTCGCCCGAGCACTGGCTCGAAGTGTTCGCGACCTACTACGGGCCGGTGCACAAGGCACTGGGCGCGCTCGAGGGCAGCAAGCGTGCGGCGCTCGAGGCCGATCTGCGAGCTCTGCTCGACACCTTCAACGATGCGCGCGACGGCACGCTCGTGGCGCCCAGCGACTACCTCGAAGTGGTCGTGACCCGCGAGGCCTGAGGAAACATGAGATGTTCGTGATTCACTCCCCACCAGCGCTGGCGGTCTTTCACACGGCGGCCAGCCTGATCGGCCTCGTGGTCGGCCTGTTCGTCCTGCGCGACCTCCTGGCCTCGCGCCGGCCGGCCGGGCTCGCGATCCTGTTCCTCGCCATCATGGCCGTGGCCAATCTCTCGGGCTTCCTGTTCCCGTCGAGGCACATCGGCGTCGGCCATGTCTCGGGCATGATCTCGGTCGCCGCGCTCGTCGTGGCGATCGTGGCGTGCGCGATGCGCTGCGCCGGCGCGTGGGCTTCGGTCTACGCCCTAAGCGTCGTCACCCTGCTCTACTGCGATTCCCTGATCGCGGTGTTCATGGTGTTCGTTCGGGTGCCGTTCCTGCACGAAGCTGGGCCGGCCTCGGTGCTGGGCATTCAGCTGCTGGTGCTCGGGATATTCGTCGGGTTGGGCTTGCGGGCGGTTGCATCCTTCCATCCCGACGGAGGCAACGATCCCGATTTGGTCACAATCTGGCCGGGTGGCCGACCCTTCGATACGTGATCGCACGATGGGCGAGCAACTTCGCCGCCGGGGGATGCGTTCTCCCGGCGGCCAATGGTTTTGTTGCCGCCTGGACCAGCAGGCCAGCCGATACAGGCGGCTCAATTCATGAGAGGAATGCCCCCGTGAAAACCATCGTGAAAGCCGCGGCCATCGCCGCCCTGATGGGCACCACCGCGTTCGGCGTCGCCAAGGCAGCGGACATCAACGTGACCTTCGATCCGGGCACCGTCGCCTACGGCTACACCGACGGCTACTGGTCGCGGGACCATGTGTGGCACAAGTGGGACAAGCCCGATTACGTCGAGGTCTATCGCAAGCATCCGGGCGCCCACTACTACGAGTACAAGCATGATCGCGACGCCAACATGGGTTGGCGCGGCGACATCATCGTCAAGTAAATCCGCGTAGGACGAGCGTAGCCGGCGGGCCTTCGGGCCCGCCGGTTTCGTTTGCGTCAGCGCCACCACCAGCCGGACGCGGTCGCGCTGCCGCTGTTCGGCCCGGCGATTGTGCCTGTGCGCGCACAGGCATAGCGCCCGCAGTCGGTCTGGCCAGAATTCGTGACAGCCCGGCCATTGGGGCCGGTGACGCTGCCCGAAGTGCTGAAGTCGCCGCGGCCGGTACGGGTCACCGTTTCGTCGCGGCTGAGGCTATGACCGTTCGGGCCGGTGATGGTCGCCGCGCGCGTGCACGAGCCATCGGCGCAATTGGTGGACGCGTTGCGCGTCCATGTCCGCCCGCTCGCGCCGGTGTAAGTCCGCGTCGAGCTGGCATCGTGCGGCCCGCGGACGAAGCCGTGGCGCCCGTTCGCCGCCGAGGCCGGTAGCGCGACAGCAAGGCTGCCGGCGGCTAGGAGCGCGAGCAGGCCGGCCGTCTTCAAGAGCGGTCGTGTCATGGTCGTCTCCCTGGTCATTGCCGCGGAGCGCGGTCGGCGCTGAGTGCCTGGCGGCAGTTTTGCGACAGCTTGTCGGTGTGCTCGCGCATGCAGGCGGCAACGCGGCCGCCGCCCGGCTTTACGCCCGAGCACAACGCATGAACGTCACTGGCGCAGGCCTGGCGGATTTCGCCGCCCGCCGCCCAAGCGGTCGAGGCCGACAGTAGGAGTGCACCGGCCAGCAGGGCCGGCTTCGTCAGGTAGGCATGGGACATGCGAGGGGTTTCCTTGATGACGACCGGACGCCGATCGTCCGGTCTTGGGGTGATACGGCCGGCCTTTCCGGAGTTTCCGGCGCAAAAATTTTGTCCCCGGACCGAAAACTTTCGCCGCATCGCCCGTATCACCGCAGGGTGACCAGAATGTCGGGAAACAACTCTCCATGGGCTCATGACCGAGGACAGCGACGAGGCGCTGATGCGCGGCATCGCTGCTGGCGAGGAGCGCGCCTTGCGTGCGCTCGCCGCCCGGCATCTCGAGCGCATGCGCCGGCTGGCCCGCAAGACACTGGGCAGCGAGGCGGAAGCGGACGACGTGGCGCAGGAGGCGCTGATCCGCGTCTGGACCCATGCCGCGAGCTGGCGGCCGGAGCGCGCGCGCCTCTCGACCTGGCTCTACACCATCGTCTGGCGTCTGTGCGTCGACCGGCTACGGACCATGCGCACCGTGCCGATGGACCACGCCATGCAGGCTGAGGATCCCAAGCCCAGCGCGCTCGAGACGCTCACGCGCGCCGGCGACCTCGATCGCCTTGCCGCAGCCATGCGCGCCCTGCAGCCGCGCCAGCGCGCCGCACTCACGCTCTTCTATTACGAGGAGATGAACGGCCCCGACGCCGCCCAAGTGCTGGGCCTTTCCCTGCGTGCCTTCTGGTCGCTGCTGCATCGGGCGCGCCAGTCGGTGCAGCAGCACATGACCTCTCTTTCGACCGGCCAATCATGACCCTTGCCCAGTTCATCCACTGTCTCGACACGTACGGCGCCGATTTCCGCCGCTGGCCCGACCAAGACCGCGCCGCCGGAGAACGACTGCGCGACACTTCGCCCGAAGCCCGTCAGCGATGGGAAGCGGCGCACCGGCTCGACGAACTGTTCGCCCTCGACCGCGCCAGCGCAGCCGATCGCTCGCGCGAATCGGTGATCACCGACGCCGCCCTGCGCCGCATCCGCAACCTGCCGACACGCAAGAGCCTGGATTGGCGCTGGCTGTTCAGGCCGCCGATGGGCGCCGCGCTCGGTGCCACTCTGGCCGCCGGCCTGATCGCCGGCTTCTACGCCGGGCCGGTGCTCCACCGTTCTGCGCAGGAAATGGGTCCGCTCGCGGTGACCGCACTACTCGACGGCGAAGAGGAGCTGTTGTGATGGAGCGAAGATGGACATTGCTGGCGATCGGTTTCTCGGTCGCATTCAATATCTTCCTCGTAGGCTTCCTGCTCGCCCAACTCTGGTCGAG
>DATFCC010000164.1:0-2289 GCA_035253505.1 Hyphomicrobiaceae bacterium | reverse complement strand
GCGCTTGCCGGCGCCTACGAGAAAGGGTGAGGCGCGTTGTCATCCGGGAAATAAATTCGCGTAAGCGAAATATCCGCGCCCGGTCCGATCACCGCGGCGGCACGAAGGCGGCAACGGTGCCGCCGTCGACCGGGATCACCGTGCCGTTGACGTAGCCGGCGTCCTTGCTCAGCAGGAAGGAGATGACGGCGGCGACGTCGTCCGGCTGGGCGATGCGGCCGAGCGGCGAGGTGCCCGAGGTGCGGTAGCGTGTGTTGCCGCCGGGATTGAGGTGCGGACGCACCATCGGCGTGTCGACGGTGGCCGGCGCCACCGCGTTGACCAGCACCTTGTGGGCCGCGCTTTCCACCGCCATCACCTTGGTGAGGGCGACAACCGCCGCCTTGGTTGCCGCGTAGGCCCCGCTGTCGATCTTGTGACGAATGCCGGAGATGGACGCGAGGAAAACCACGCGCGCCAGCTCGCCCTCGGCCCCGGCGATTTTCAGGAGCGGCATGGCCTCGCGTGCCGACAGCCAGAGTCCTCGCACATTGACGGCAAACAGCGCGTCGAACTCCTCCACCGGCATCGAGTCGAGCGTCCCAATGCGCAGGAGGCCGGCTGAGCAGACGAGGCCGTTGAGGCGGCCGAAACGGCGGCCGATGTCGGCGAACGCCGCTGTCACGCTCTCGGCTGAGGCGACATCGCAGACTTGCGTGTGCAAATGCCCGCCGTGAGCGCCGAGATCCTTGCGCAGCGCCGCGAGGCCCGCTTCGTCACGGTCGAGCGCCACCACGGTCCAACCCTCGCCGAGCAGACGTTGCGCCGTGCCGCGCCCGATGCCGGAGGCACCGCCGGTGATGGCTGCAATCTTGGTCATGGATGTCTCCGCTCCTGAGGTTGCGGATCGGCGCCGCGCGGACGAGCGGGCCCTACGACGGGAAGATCACGCCCTTGCCGGTCGTCTGCGTGTCGAACAGCCGATAGGCCTCCTCCGCCTGGTCCAGCCGCCAGTGGTGCGTGAACAGCTTCTCCACATCGATCTTGTGATCAGCGACGAACTCGGCGCAGTCGGCCTGGCCCTGCTTGGAGAAGGTCCACGAGCCGACCAGCGTCACCTGCCGGCGCAGGATGTCCGGGCTGACGTCCAGCGTCACCTGGCCGCGCTCGCCCACGAAGCAGGCCGTGCCCCATGAGCGGACCGCGCGCACGGTCGCTGCGCGCGCGTCTGGTGCCGACGAGCAGTCGAGCGTCTTGTGCGCACCCTCGCCATGCGTCAGGTCGCGAATGGCACCCACCACATCGTTGTTGGTCTTGGCGTTGATGGTGACGTCGGCGCCGAAATCCTTCGCCATGGCGAGGCGTTCGGGCGAGACGTCGAGGGCGATGACGCGGGCGCCCATGGCAGCCGCGAGCTGCGTTGCCGACAGCCCCACCGGGCCCTGTCCGAAGACGGCAATCGTCTCGCCGCCCTGCAGGTTGATCCGCTTGAGCGCGCCATATGCCGTGCCCGTGCCGCAGGAGATGGCGGCTCCGGTGACGAAGGAAAGCTCGTCGGGCAGCGGCACCAGGGTGTGCACAGGCACCTTCATGTACCTGGCGTGGCCGCCGTGGCCGCCAGAGCCGTAGACGGTCGTGCCTTCGAGGCACATCTGGGTCCAGCCACCCCGGCAATGCTTGCAGTTGCCGCAGCCGTCGTAGTGGTGGTCCATGACGCGTTGGCCGACCTTGGCTTCGCTCTGAGCCACGCCGGTGCCGACCGCGACCACCACGCCGCACGGCTCGTGCCCGGCGATGACCCCCTCGGCGCGCTTGATGCCGCCGGTCACCGCCCCTCCCGGTTGCGGGGTCGCGCGGTAGTTGTGCAGGTCGCTGCCGCACATGCCCGACGCCTTGATCTCGAGCACGACGTCGCGGGGACCGGGAGTGGGATCGGGAAACTCGCGCAGCTCCAGCTTGCGATCGCCGACGAAAACCACGCCCTTCATGCTGATCTCCTCCCGCGCGGTCAGGCTTTCGCACCACCTTACCCGTCATGGGGTGGCAGCGCGAGATGCGCCTGCGGATGCTTCGGTTCGGCCCATGGACCGGCTAGGATGACGCCTAGGGCGCCAATCGCAACTGACAGCCCGGGCGTCTGCCAGCATGAGGAGCGCGCCAATGCCGGCCTTCATCTGCACCGCCTGCGGCACGCAGTTTCCGCCGAGCGAGACGGCGCCGCCGCGTTGTCCGATCTGCGACGAGGTGCGCCAGTACATCCCTGCGCGCGGGCAGACCTGGACGACGCTCGACGCGTTGAAGACGAGCCAC
>DATFCC010000163.1:0-6326 GCA_035253505.1 Hyphomicrobiaceae bacterium | reverse complement strand
CTATTTCTCGCTGCCCGAGGCCGAGAGGAACGGCCTTGCCGGCATCTCGCGCCTGCCGTTCTCGCTGAAGGTGCTGCTGGAGAACCTGCTGCGCCACGAGGACGGCCGCAGCGTGACCGCCGATGACATCCGCGCCGTCGTCGAGTGGCTGAAGGACAAGACGTCCACGCGCGAGATCGCCTACCGCCCGGCGCGCGTCCTCATGCAGGACTTCACCGGTGTCCCTGCCGTGGTCGACCTCGCCGCCATGCGCGATGCCATGAAAGCCCTCGGCGGCGACCCCTCCAGGATCAACCCGCTGGTGCCGGTCGATCTCGTCATCGACCACTCCGTGCAGGTCGACTTCTTCGGGTCGGCCGATGCCTTCAAGAAGAACGTCGAGATCGAGTACGAGCGCAACAAGGAGCGCTACGAGTTCCTGCGCTGGGGCGCCGGCGCCTTCAACAATTTCCGTGTGGTGCCGCCGGGCACCGGCATCTGCCATCAGGTCAACCTCGAGTACCTCGCCCAGAGCGTGTGGACGAAGCCGGCATCGGGCCGGACCGAGCAGGCCTTCCCGGACACCTGCGTCGGCACCGACAGCCACACCACGATGGTCAACGCGCTGGGCGTGCTGGGCTGGGGCGTCGGCGGCATCGAGGCGGAGGCGGCCATGCTCGGCCAGCCCGTTGCCATGGTCATCCCCGAGGTCATCGGCTTCGCGCTCAAGGGCAAGCTCAAGGAAGGCGTCACCGCGACCGATCTCGTCCTCACCTGCACGCAGATGCTGCGGAAGCGTGGCGTGGTGGAAAAGTTCGTCGAGTATTTCGGCGAGGGCCTCGATCATCTCTCCGTGGAGGATCGCGCCACCATCGCCAACATGGCGCCCGAGTATGGCGCCACCTGCGGCTTCTTCCCCGTCGACGCCGATACCATCAAGTACCTGAAGGCGACCGGACGCGCGCCCGAGCGCGTGGCACTGGTCGAGGCCTACTGCAAGGCGCAGGGCATGTGGCGCGGGGCCGGCATGCGCCCGGTCTACACCGATGCTCTCGAGCTCGACCTGTCGACGGTCGAGCCGTCGATGGCCGGGCCGAAGCGGCCGCAGGATCGCGTGTCGCTGTCGGGTGCCAAGGCCGAATTCGCCAAGGCGCTGCCCGACATCGTCAAGGGTGCCAGCCTCGCCACGCGGGTGAAGGTCGACGGCGCCGACTTCGATCTCGGCAACGGAGATGTGGTCATCGCCGCCATCACGTCGTGCACCAACACCTCCAACCCGTCCGTGCTTATCGCCGCCGGTCTGGTGGCGCGCAACGCGCATCGGAAAGGGCTGAAATCCAAGCCATGGGTGAAGACATCCCTGGCGCCAGGCTCGCAGGTGGTCACCGACTACCTGGCCAAGGCCGGCCTGCAGACCGACCTCGATGCGCTCGGGTTCAACCTCGCCGGCTACGGCTGCACCACCTGCATCGGCAACTCGGGTCCGCTTCCGGACAACATCGCCGAGGCCGTGCGCCAGAACGATCTCGTGGTTAGCGCGGTACTCTCGGGCAATCGCAACTTCGAGGGCCGCGTCAACGCCGACGTCAAGGCCAACTATCTGGCCTCGCCGCCACTCGTGGTGGCCTATGCGCTGGCCGGCACGCTCAACAAGGACCTGACCACCGAGCCGCTGGGGGAGGGCGCGGACGGCCAGCCTGTCTACCTGCGCGACATCTGGCCGACCACGGCCGAGGTGGGCGAACTGGTGCGCAGCTGCGTGACCGCGGAGATGTTCGCCGAGCGCTATGGCAGCGTGTTCGAGGGCGACGAGAAGTGGCAGGCGATGGGCCGCGCCAAGCCCAGCCTTACCTACCGCTGGAACTCGGGCTCGACCTACGTGCAGAACCCGCCCTACTTCGAGGGGCTCGAGCCGAAGCCGGCGCCGATCCAGGACGTGGTCGATGCCCGCGTGCTGGGTCTTTTCCAGGACAGCATCACCACCGACCACATCTCGCCGGCCGGCTCGATCAAGCGCGACGGCCCGGCGGGCGTCTATCTCATCGAGCACCAGGTGCGGCCGAACGAGTTCAACTCGTACGGCGCGCGGCGCGGCAACCACAACGTGATGATGCGCGGCACGTTCGCCAACGTGCGCATCAAGAACATCATCATGGGCGGCAAGGAAGGGGGCAACACCGTCCACTATCCCTCGGGCGAGGCCATGTCGATCTTCGACGCGGCCATGCGCTACAAGAGCGAGGGCGTGCCGCTGGTGGTGTTCGCGGGCCGCGAGTATGGCACGGGCTCGAGCCGCGACTGGGCGGCGAAGGGCACGCGCCTGCTCGGCATCCGCGCCGTGGTAGCCCAGTCCTTCGAGCGCATCCATCGCTCCAACCTGGTCGGCATGGGCGTGCTGCCGCTGGTGTTCGAGGCGGGCCAGTCCTGGCAGGCCCTCGGCATCAAGGGCGACGAGACGGTAACCATCCGCGGCCTCGCCGCCCTCAAGCCCCGGCAGAAGCTGATCGTCAGCATAGCCTTCAGCGGCGGGGCGACGCAGGACGTGGAGGTGCTCTGCCGTATCGATACCGAGGAAGAGCTCAGCTACTACCGGCACGGGGGCATCCTGCCCTTCGTGCTGCGCAACCTCGCCAGCGCCGCGTGAGGCCACCGCAGCCGTTGCCGTTTCGCGAAATCGCATGCGGTTCCACCATGGGACCGCATGTCTCACCCATTCGTGACTCGCACTTGAACCCGGAAATCCTGATATTCGCGCTGGTGCGGTGGCGGCGCCTGCAACCCGGGCGCTTCTCGATCTGCCGGCACGACGAGAAACAGAAGCAATAAGAGGTTCGTGCTGTCCATGCGGTGGCTTGCGCTCATTGCGCTGACGTCCGGGCTTTTCGGTATCACGCAGCCGGTGCCCGCCCAGCTTGCCGCCAACGACAGTTCCGATACCGCACCCCAGAGGGTGCCCGCGAGCCAACCCAAGCCCGTTGTCGAATTGTTCACGAGCCAGGGCTGCTCGTCCTGCCCCAGCGCCGATGCCGTGCTGGCGAAACTGGCCAATCGCGACGACGTGATTGCGCTGTCTCTGCCGGTCGACTACTGGGACTACCTTGGCTGGAAGGACACGCTGGCGAGCCCGAAGTTCAGCGAGCGCCAGCGCGCCTATGCCCACGCGCGCGGCGACGGCGCCATCTACACGCCCCAAGCCGTGGTGAACGGCCTCGCACACCTCAACGGTGCCGACGAGGCGTCCATCAGCCGGACGGTCGAGAAGACCGCCAAGAGCCTGGCCAGCGGCTATGTGCCGATCAAGCTGACCGAGACCAAGGAGCAGCGGCTGATCGTGGAAGCCGGCAGCGCGCAGGACGGCGGCACGGCCAAGGCGGCAACGCTGTGGCTGGCGGTCGTGGCCACAAACGTGACCGTGCCCATTACGCGCGGCGAGAACCAGGGCCGCACGGTGACCTACGCCAACGTCGTGCGCGAGCTGATGCCCATCGGCATGTGGAACGGCAAGCCCATGACGGTGCAATTGGAGCGCCACAGCTTCATGCGCCCCGGCGCGGACCGCTGCGCCGTTTTCCTCCAGCAGGGCAAGGCCGGCCCCATCATTGGCGCGGCGCTGCTCAACGGCTGCTGACGCGTTCCTGAGGGCCGCGCACGGTGCTATGCCGGCGCAGGCGGCGGCGCTAACATCGCTCCTGCGATACGCGCAGCCCAACCAAGGAGCGACCGGCGATGCCTTCTCCGATCCGGCTCGGCAACGTCACCATCCACCAGATCGTCGAACAGGAACTGCCGTTTTTCGACATCTTCGAATTTTTCCCGTCGCTGACGAAGGAGCTGCTCGAGGAGAACCGCTCGTGGCTGGCGCCCACCTACTACGACGCCGCGTCCAACAAGGCGGTGCTCTGCTTCCAGAGCTACATCGTGCAGACGCCCCATCACAACATCCTGGTCGATAGCTGCATCGGCAATGACAAGCCGCGTCCGGCGCGGCCGGGCTGGCACATGATGAAGAGCGACCGCTTCGAGAAGGGGCTTGCCGCGGCAGGCCTCACTTTTGCGGACATCGACTACGTCATGTGCACCCACCTGCACGTCGACCACGTCGGATGGAATACGCGCCTCGAGAATGGCCGCTGGGTTCCGACGTTCCCCAAGGCCCGCTACCTGTTCGCCGATCGCGAGCTCACCTACTGGACGCAGAAGGAGAAGGAGGACCCGGTGCAGTGGCCGTGGATCACGGATTCCGTATTGCCGATCGTGGCGGCCAACCGCGCCGATGTGGTCAAGAGCGACCACGCGCTGGGCGACGACGTGCGGCTCGTGCCGACGCCGGGCCACACCATCGACCACTACTCGGTTCACGTCGGCAAGCCGGGCCAGGACGCCTTCCTGACCGGGGACATGGTGCACTCGCCGCTGCAGGCGCGCTATCCCGACATCGGCATGCGCGCCGACTATGATTCCAAGCAGGCCGGGGAGACCAGGCGGAAGATCTTCGGCGGCCTGTGCGATACGCCGACGCTGATCTGCACGGCCCACTTCCCATCACCATCGACGGGCAAGCTCAAGCGCTGGGGCGACGGCTTCAAGCTGGTGTCGGGATGAGGGCGCAAGCCTTGCTTGCGGCATCGCAAGGGCGTGCGGAAGGGAAATGCAGGGCATACAGGAAAAGCTAGCGGCACCGGCAGAGAGCGGCGCGGTGCGCAGCGCGCCGCGATCGCGCGTGCTGATCTGGCCACTCGCCGTGTTCGCCGTTCTCGCCGTCGTCTTTGCGTTCGCCTTGCGCAGCGGCGATCCCTCCCGGTTGCCGTCGGCCCTGATCGGCAAGACGGCTCCCAGCGTGAACCTGGAGCCGCTCGAGGGTCTCACGGATGCGGGAAGGGCGGTCGGCAGCTTCACGGTCGCCGAGCTTGCCGACGGGCACGTGTCGGTCGTGAATTTCTGGGCGTCCTGGTGCACTCCGTGCGTGCAGGAGCACCCGATGCTGGCGGCGCTCAAGGAGCGGACCGGCGTGCGCATCTACGGGGTCAACTACAAGGACCAGCCGGCAGCCGCGCGACGTTTTCTCGGCCGCTACGGCAATCCCTACACCGGCGTCGGCGTGGATCGCAGCGGGCGGGCCGCCATCGAGTGGGGCGTCTACGGCATGCCGGAGACCTTCATCGTCAACGGCAGGGGCGAGATCGTCTACAAGCACGTGGGGCCGATCGTGGCGGATGCCCTGGAGAGGCGCATCATTCCGGCGGTCCGCTCGGCGCAGGGGCGCTGAAGCGCAGCACCAGGTAGCCCGCCACCGCCGACAGCAGCGAGCCCGCCAGCACGCCCAGCCGCAGTTGCTTGGCGTGGACGGGCTCGCTGAAGGCCAGCATGCCGATGAACAGGCTCATGGTGAAGCCGATGCCGGCCAGCATGCCGATGCCGGCGATCTGCAGCCAGCTCGTGTTGTCCGGTCGCGGCGCCAGTCCGGCCGCCACCGCCAGCATGGTCGCTCCCACGACGCCGACGGGCTTGCCGATGAACAGGCCGAGCATGATGCCGAGCGGCACGGGATCGAGCAGCCGGCCGGGAGACATGCCGGCGAGCGACACGCCGGCATTGGCAAACGCGAACAGGGGCAGGATGGCGAACGCCACCCACGGGTGCAGGCGCTCCTCGAGCTCCTGCGACAGCGAGGGACCCTCGGTGCTGCCTGCGCGAAGCGGAATGGCGAGCGCGACGACCACGCCTGCCAGCGTCGCGTGAACACCTGACTTGAGCACGCACACCCAAATCAGCGCACCCGTCAGCAGGTAGGGTGCCAGCCGTGTCACGCCTTGCCGATTGAGGGCCGCCAGGATCAGGCAGCCGGTCCCGGCCAGCAGCAGCGCGCTCCAGTGCAGATCGGAGGTATAGAAGGCGGCGATGATGACGATGGCGCCGAGATCGTCGAGAATGGCCAGCGCCAGCAGGAAAATCTTGAGCGCAGGAGGCACTCGGTTGCCCAGCAGCGCGACGACGCCCATGGCAAAGGCGATGTCGGTGGCCGAGGGAATGGCCCAGCCCCTGAGCGCAACCGGGTCGCCGGCATTGAAGGCAACGTAGATCAGGGCCGGCACGAGCATGCCGCCCAGGGCCGCCACCGCCGGCAGCGCAGCGGTTCCCAGTGTCGACAGCTCGCCTTCGAGCAGCTCGCGCTTGATCTCCAGGCCGACCAGAAAGAAGAAAACGGCCATCAGGCCGTCGTTGATCCACAGCAGAAGCGGCTTGTCGAGTGCCAGCGCCCCCACGCGCACCGCCACCGGAGTATCGAACAGCCCGTCGTAGAGCCAGGCCAGCGGCGAATTGTAGATGATGAGCGCCGCGACGGCCGC
>DATFCC010000162.1:0-10811 GCA_035253505.1 Hyphomicrobiaceae bacterium | reverse complement strand
CTGGCGTAGCGACCGATCTGCCATCGATCCTTCCATGAGCGTCGCTCTCAATGCGCGCCGAGAAACGACAATGCGTTCGGTGCGGCCATGCCGAGCAGTGCAAACAGCAGCCCCAGCGCGCCGACGCCGCCCGCGCCCCACAACAGGTAGACGACCCCTGTAATGAGGTAGGAGGATGCCAGGACAATGGCGATCTGGAAGGCCGCGGAGGCGAACTCGAAATTGTGGTACTTGGCGAGCGCCAGGTCGCGCCTGGCTTCCGCCTGCAATGCGCGCGCCATCAGCTCCTTGCGGCCCTCGCCCTTGTTGTTGGGCTTGGGCTCGCTTTCGTAGCGGGCGGCCCGGTCGCGCCATTCCGTGACGCGCTTTGAAAGGATCTCCTTGACCGCCGGGTCGTTGGCGAGCTGAACGTCGACCTCCATCTGCTCCGCCGCTGTCTCCATGGTGGTCTTGCGGATGGTCTTGGCCTGATAAAAGGCCCACAGGTTCGAGGCTTCGACGTTGGAGCCGAGCGCATCGGTCTGGGCGCTCTTGCCGAGCGTCTCGGCAATGGCGAGGAGCAGCGCCAATACGGAGATCAGGATGGCGATCTTCTTGTTGTCGCCCTCCACCAGTCCGTGGCCGTGACCGCCATGCGACATGCCTGTTTCCTCCCTGCGGCGGCGGCCCGCGGCCATCCGTTGCCCGCTACATCGACGGCGCACCTAACCGGAAACCGCAGCCGGCGGCAACTGTCCGTCCTCGTACGGTTTACGGGGAAGGATCAGGTCACGACGACATCGAGATCGCCGATGCCGGCCACATGCCCCTTCAGGCGGTCACCCTTCTTGATGGCGCCGACGCCCGAGGGTGTGCCCGTGAAGATCAGGTCACCGGCCCTGAGCTCGAACAGTGCGGACAGGAACTCGATCTGATGCGGTACGTCCCAGATCATCTGCGACAGGTCGCCGGTCTGCTTGCGCTCGCCGTTCACGTCCAGCCAGATCGCGCCCTTGGCCGGGTTCTCGACATGCTGTGCGGGGACGAGCGCGGTGCAGGGGGCCGAATGCTCGAAGGCCTTCCCCACCTCCCACGGCCGCTGCAGCTTCTTGGCTTCCGCCTGCAGATCGCGCCGGGTCATGTCGATGCCGACCCCGTAGCCGAAGACGTGCTTGAGTGCGTCGGCCGCCTTTATGTTCTTGCCGCCCGATTTGAGCGCAACCACCATCTCGATCTCGAAATGCACGTCCTTGGTGGCCGGCGGATAGGGGAATTTCCCATCGACGACGACATTGTCGGGGTTCTTCTGGAAGAAGAACGGCGGGTCCCTGGTGTCGCCCCCCATCTCCTTGGTGTGCTCGGCATAGTTGCGGCCCACGCAGTAGATGCGGTGGACGGGGAAGAGCCGTTCGCTGCCCTTGATGGGCAAAGTTGGTTGCGGCGCTGGGTCGAAGGCATAGGTCATGAGCGGGGCCTTTGCTGATGCAGGCGCCGTTGCATACCAGAATTGCCCGCGCCGGGGCAGGGTGTATGTGCTGCCCTCAACGGGAACGGTCTCCGCCCCAGTCACGGCTAGTTTATCGCGGGACCAGAACCGGAAACTGCCCATCGCGTTTTCCGTCGAGGTGTAGGGGCAGAGGAGTTCAGCCGCCATGTCGTCGCGTGTCCCATCCTATCTGCTTGCCGGCGCCTGCCTTGCGCTGGCGTTCCTGCCGGTTGCCGCATCCGCCGGAAGCGGCACGGGAGGCGGCAGCGCAGGAGGAGGGGCAAGCACAGCGGGAAGCGGCAGCCGTTCCGGCGGGGCCGGCGCCACGCGCGCATTACCGTCCAGCACATTACCGGCAGCACGATTGGCAGTCCCGCGTGGTTCCTCGACGACCGGCCGCGCCGTGACGGCTCCGACGGGCAGCACGGCCGCATCGGGGCGGGCAACTACGCCCCCACGCATGTCGACACCCTCCACATCCGCGCCTTCGATGATCGGGACGCCCGCCCCGACTGCTCCGGCCATTGCGCCCCTTTCGCCTGACCTGCCCACGCAATTCTCGACCAGCGGCGCCGCCGCTGGCGGAAGCGGCAGCTTGGCCCTGTCACCCGGCAGCTCCAGCTCCACCGCGCCGAGCACACCCGGCGGGGGCGGCAAGACGCTGGCCGATTGCATGGGCTTTTGGGAGCGCGAGACGCACATGACGAAGGCGCAATGGCGCGTCGCCTGCCAGCGCACCATGAAAGAGTATCCGAGCATCCGCTAACGGCGCATCTCGCGACAAAGGGACGTTGAAGGTGCTTAGGCGAAGGCGTCAGGCCGCCGCCTTCACCTTGGCGCGAGGCCCGGCACGCAGCCGCTCGAGGACAGTGCCCAGGATGCCGTGCGGTAGAAATATGATGAAGAGGACCAACAGGGCGCCATAGATCAGGTTGTCCCAGCCGACCGCCTGGGTGCCGAAACCGATGCGCAGCGTCTCGGCGAGGAGGATCGTGATGATCGCGCCGACGGTCGGCCCCAGGGCGACGTAAATTCCTCCGACCACGGCGGCGAACACCATCTGCAGCGAGATGGAGATGCCGCTAACCGTGTCGGGCGAGATGAACATCTGGTATTGGCAATAAAGGGCGCCGGCGAAGGCCGTCATGACGGCGCTGAGCGCGGTGATCTTGAGCTTGATGGCCGTGACGTTGATGCCGGCGGCAGCGGCGGCATCCTCATCCTCGGAAATTGCTTCCATGGCGCACCGGATCATGCTGCGATCGACCCAGTACCAGATGGCCAGGCCCAGCGCCCACACAGCCAGGGCGATGAAATACCAGGTTTCCTTGTCGGTGAACTGCAAGGCCACCAGCACGCTCCCCTTGGTGCGCTCGGGCGTGTAGCCCAGGGACCCGCCCGTATAGTTGCGGGTGGCGGTGATGACCTGCAGGACGATGCCTGACAGCGCCAGCGTCACCAGCGCGAAGTAGTGGCCGATGATGCGGAAGCGGAAGCAGGGATAGGCGACGATCATCGCCAGGGCGCCCGCCGCCAGCATCGCCAGCGGGATGCCGAGCCAGGGCGTGAGGCCGAAGTTGTTCCACAGCAGCGCCGTCACGTAGGCGCCGACCCCCATGAAGCCGCCGTGACCGAGCGAGACGAGGCCGAACCGGCCCATGACCGACCACGACGTGTAGGCGAATGACCAGATCAGGACCACCACCAGCAGGTGCAGGTGGTAGGGCTGCTTGTAGACGAACGGCACCGCGACGAGTACCGCGGCAGCGATCGCGATCGGGAGGTGCTGCCGCTTCACGAGCGCCTCGCCAGCAGGCCTTGCGGCCGCGCAAACATCATCAGGATGAAGAAGGCGAATGCCAGCACGTAGCCCCATTCGAGGTCGGAGTAGAGACCGCCAAGCGAGATGATCTCGGCGAAGATGAAGGCGGCAACGAAGCCGCCGACGAAGTTGCCGAGCCCGCCCAGCACCACGATCAGGAAGGTGATGGGCCCGAACGACAGGCCGATGAAGGGATGCACGTCGTACTGCAGGACCAGTACGCAGGCGGCGAGGCCAGCCAGCGCGCCGCCGAGCGCCGACGTGATGAGATAGAGGCGTCGCGTGTCGACCCCCATGAGCACCATGATCTGGCGGTCCTGCGAGATGGCGCGGATGGCGGTGCCCATGTAGGTGCGGGTCATGAACTGGTAGATCGCCACCATTCCCGCCAGGGCTGCCAGGAAGGCGATGAGGCGCGCATAGCTGAAGTGCATCTCGCCGATCGCGAGCACCGGCAGGCGGATGCCGAGGTTGCGAAAATCGATGCCGAACGCAACGGTCGCCAGGCTCTGGAGGAAGAACAGCACGCCGCCCGTGGCGAGGAGCTGGTTGATTGGCGCCGCATCCAGCAGCGGCGCGATGACGATGTAGTGTAGCAGCAGCCCGAGCAGCGCCACCAGCACGATGCAAGCGGGTGCGGCAATCCACATCGGCACGCCATAGACCGAGTAGGCGAAGTAGAGCGCATACATCCCGATCATGATGAGCTCGGCGTAGCAGATCCACACCACGTCGATGACGCCGAAGATCAGGTTGAGGCCCAGCGCCATCAGCGCGAGGACGCCACCGAGCAGGATGCCGTTGATGACGGCCTCCAGCAGATAGATGTCGAAGATGTCCGCCATGCCGACCGTTCAAACCCCCAGGTACGCTGCCTTGATGATATCGCTCGCCATGAGATCCGACGATGTACCTGACGCGCGGATGCGGCCGGCCTCCAGGAGGTAGGCGCGATCGACTACGCGCAGCACCTGTTTCACGTTCTGCTCGACGATGAGCACCGTGAGGCCACTGGCGCGGATGCGTTTCACCAGCTCGAAAACCTGCTGCACCACGACGGGGGCCAGGCCGGCTGAAGGCTCGTCGAGCAGCAGCAGTTTCGGATCCGACATGAGCGCGCGGCCGATGGCGCACATCTGCTGCTCGCCGCCCGACATGGTGCCGGCAAGCTGATTGCGCCGCTCCTTCAGCCTCGGGAACAGATCGAATACGAACTCGAGCCGCTGCGCGAACTTCGCCCGTGCCGACGGCGTGAAAGCGCCCATGCGGAGGTTGCCCTCGACGGTGAGCCGGGGAAAGAGCCGGCGGTTCTCCGGCACGTGCGCGATGCCGAGCTCGATGATGCGGTGCGGCGGCGAGGCCACCACGTCGGTGCTCTCCATATCGATCGTGCCCGACCACGGCGGGATCATGCCGGAGATCACGCGCATGAGCGTGGTCTTGCCGGCGCCATTCGGGCCTATGACCGCCACCGCCTCGCCGGCCTTCACCTCGAGCGTCGTGTCGAACAGCGCCTGGAAGGTGCCGTAGCCAGCATCGATGGATTGCAGCTTGAGCATCGACGGCCCCTCAGCCTGCCGCCTGTGGGGCATGCGCATCCGTGCCGAGATAGACCTCGATGACCTTCGAATTGCTCATCACCTCGGCCGGCAGCCCCTCGGCGATCTTCTCGCCGTGGTCGAGCACGATCACGCGATCCACGACCCGCATGAGAACGCCCATGATGTGCTCGACCCAGATGATGGTGATGCCGAGTTCGTCGCGGATGCGGCGCAGCATGTCCGCCGCCTGGTCCATTTCCTTCTCGTCGAGCCCGCCGAGGCTCTCGTCGGCGAGCAGCAGCTTCGGCTCGGTGGCGAGAGCCTTGGCCAGCTCGAGCTTCTTCAATCCGGCCGCGCCCAATCCGCCAATTGCGGCACGGCGGTCGGTCGGCAGGCCGACAGCGGCCAGCGCCCGTTCGGCCGAAGCCTCGGCCGTGGCGCGGCTGGAGGCGCCCTGCCCGTAGTAGCCGGCCAATGCGACGTTCTCGAAAATGGAGAGCCGACGGAACGGTCGCGGGATCTGGAAGGTGCGGCCGATCCCCCGATTGATGATCCTGTGCGGGGCCAGGCCTGCAATCTCGCTCCCCTCGAACACCACCGATCCGGCGGTCGGCGGAAGCGTGCCCGACAGCGCATTGAAGATCGTGCTCTTGCCCGACCCGTTGGGGCCGATAAGGCCGAGAATCTCGCCCTTATCGACGCTGAACGACACGTTGTTGACGGCCGTGAACCCGCCGAAACGCTTGATCAGACCCTTTACGACGAGCACGACAGCATTGTTCCTGGGCAAGCGATCCGGGAGGCAGGCCGCTCTACTGCGTCGAGTAGGTCGTACCCGCCGGAAACTTCAGGACGGGCTCGTGCTGCTGCTGGCTCTTGGGCCACACGACATAGGACTTATCGTCGATGTATTGCGTGATTACGGGAAACGCACGCAGGTTCTGGCCGGCAATCGGCGAGTCCTCGCCGGCGAACTTCGCCCCGAAACCGAGCATGGTGCCGCCTTCCGGCAGGTCCACCTCCAGGGCCGCCTTGCGCAGCGCATCCGCGTCGACGCCGCCGTACTTCTTGATGGCGCGCGGCAGCACCTCGGTGAAGAACAGATAGCTGTTGGATGCGGCCATGCCGACGTGCGCGGAGCGCACCGAAGTCCCGGGCTTGGCCTTCTCGTACTCATCGCCGACCATCTTGATCAGAGGCAGCAGCTTGGGATTCAGGGCCTCGGGCTTCGCGCTCCAGATCGAGATTGGATCGACGTTGTAGATATAGTTGACGTCGTTTCCGAGCCCCTCCTTCAGCTTCGCGTACACGCCGTAGCCGGCGCCGTGCCCGATCAGGGCGCTGAACTTGAGGCCGGCTTCGCGCGCCTGGCGATGGAAAAGCGTGATGTCGGGATTGTAGCCCGTGTGGAAGATCACGTCGGGCCGGCCGCGTTTGAGCTTGGTGACGAGAGCCGAGAGGTCAGGCGCCGTCGCCGAATAGCCCTCCTTGAGCACCACGTTGAAGCCGGCCTTCTTGGCGCCGGACTCGTTGCCCTTGGCGACGTCGACGCCATAGGCCCCGTCCTCGTGGATGATGGCCACGCGCAGGTCCTTGGCGTCCTTGCCGAGCTGAGCCTTGGCGTTCTGCGCAACGAAGTCCATGGACAACTCGCCGAACTGGGAGCCCGACGGCTGGGCGCGGAACACGTACTTGAGATTGCGGTTCTCGAGCACGGCGGAGGAGATGCACGTGGTGATCCACATGAACTTCTTGAGCTGCTCCACGCGCGCGGCCACGGGCACGCACTGCGCCGAGGAGAAGAAGCCGAGCACCATGTCGACCTTTTCCTGCTCGATCAGGCGCACCGCCTCGTTGATCGCGATGTCCGGCTTGCTCTGGGCATCGGCGTACACGGCCTCGATCTGATAGCCCTCGACGCCTTGCTTGGCGAAGTGCTCGATCATGATCTTGGCGCCGAGGTAGTGCAGTTCCGAGCCGCCGCCGGCCAGCGGGCCTGTCAGATCGAATACGACACCGATCTTGATCTTGTGCTGCGCGAAAGCGGGGGCAGCAAGGCCGAGGGCCGCCACCATTGCAACTGCTGCACACAACAGATGCCGCCCGATACGCATGGGCATCCTCTCCTCCCTGTGGGTCGCGCACGCCGGCGCCATTTTCTCGAGGCAGATCAGACGGGCCAGGAGGATTATTGTCAAGCGGCGTTCGTGCCGGCGCAAACGAGACGGATGCCGGACAATGTCCCCGCCCGGGCCGAGAGGGCTCCGGGCCTTGTCGTGGGATGCCGTGCATCAGCGCGTCCCGCCGCGCTCCCGGATGAGTTGAGCGAAATCGTTCCGGCCGAAGAATTCCGCCCAGCCCAGTGCGGTGGCCTGGAACTTGTCGTCGCGGATGTTCGGGTCGGCGCCGGCGTCCAGGAGAAGCCGGGCGATTTCGCCGGAACCGCTTTCGATGGTCATGTGTAGCGCCGTGTGATTGCAGTCCCAGATGGGGCGCTTGGCATTGACGTCGATGCCGTGCGCAAGCAGCCAGCGAATCGTGGCCACGTTCTTCTTGCTGACGGCCAGATGCAAGGCAACGGTGTCGCGTCCATCGGGGCCGATGCGGGACGGGTCCTCGCGGAGCATGGATTCCGCCTCGCTGTAGCGGCCCGTGTTGACGGCGGTCAGAAAATCGAGCGGGGCGCCGGCGCTCCTGAGCATGGCAGCAACGGCGGGCTCGGCATTCTCCTGGGACGCTGTCGTCAGCGCCGTCGCCCCGGTCGCATCCGTCGCCCGAGGGTCGGCGCCCAGTTCGAGCAGGAGTTGCACCATCCTTGCCCGGTTCTTCGCGGCCGCGTGGTGCAGCGGCGTGCGCCGGTGCTGGTTGCGCGTCATGCGGGCAGCGAGCAGGCCAGGATCGCGCGCGATCATTGCGCGCACCTCGTCCACGCGATCGAGCGCGATGGCAGTCCACAGATTGAGCGTCGCACCACGGGCAAGAAGATAGGCGGCCACGTCGTCGCGCACCTGGCGGAAGCACGTTGCCCAACCCAGCACGCCCACCTCGTAGTCGTCGCCCTTGCCCTCGATTTCGGCGCCGGCGTCGATCAGGAGAGCGATGGTCTCGACATCCCCGTGCGCCGCCGCGAAGTGCAACGCCGCCGCATTGTCCGGAAAGTCGCGGAGGTCGAGGTTGGCACCGCGCTCGATGAGCAGGCGGATAGCCGCGTGCTGGTTGCGCAAGGCGGCGAGGTGCAGCGCGGTGGCCTTCTTGAAACCGCGGCCGGCCAATGCATCGATGAGGTCGGGGCGCGCGTCGAGTCGCTGCCGAAGGGCCTCGACGTCCCCCGACTGCGCGGCGCCGGCGATGGCCTGCACCGCCTCGGCTTCCGTGCCCGAGCGGATGCGTCCGCCCTGGATGTCGTTGGTGAGCAGCTCGATGGCGGGGTGGCGAAATTCCTTGGCGATCTGGTGGATCGTCCTGCCATCCCCATCCGGGGTCGCCGGGTCGAAGCCTGACGCGAAGGCGCGGCGCACCGTCTCGACGTCGCCGGCCCGCGCAGCGGCGAAGACGCGCCCGCGCTCCAGCGGGGCGGGACTTGCGGCATCGACTTTGGCCTTGAGCTCGCGCCAGCTCCTGAAGCCGTACTCGCGGGCCACGGCGAGTTGCGCCTGATGCAACCTGGCTGCGGGGTCGGCATCGCGCAGCAAGGCGAGCCGCCGCTTGGCGGCCTTCTTCAACCAGTCGAGATTGGGGTTCGCGGGCAGGGCCTGCGGCATGGGAGACCTTCTTTCTCTGCGCCCGGCGACCGCAACTCTCGGGCAAGAAAGAAGGAGATGTCAGCGACGTGCTGAAGTGGCGGGTTGAACCCTTTACGCGGTCCGTTGGTCGCCGGATCGACCAACTCCAGGGTATGCGCGGCTCGCAGGCCAAGTCAAGGCGCGTCGGCCCCTGCGGCGCCCGGCGGTTCGAAGGTAAACGTAAACGAGATCGGCGCGCAGGAGCCCGTCATTGCACCCGCGGCACCGTATCGAAGGTGTGGAACGGCGGCGGAGACGGCAGCGTCCACTCGAGCGTGGTCGCGCCCCGCCCCCACGGGTTTGCGGCCGCCGGGCGGTGCGCGAAGAAGTACGCATAGAGCATGCCGAAGACGAACACGAGGGTGCCCGTCGCGGTGATGTAGGAGCCGACCGAGGACCACCAGTTCCAGTAGGCGAAAGCGTCGGGATAGTCGGCGTAGCGGCGTGGCATGCCGGCGAGCCCGAGGAAATGCTGCGGGAAGAACAGCACGTTGGCGCCGATGAAGGTGAGCCAGAAGTGCAGCTTGCCGAGCGCTTCATCATACATGTAGCCGGTCATCTTCGGGAACCAGTAGTACCAGCCGGCGAAGATGGCGAAGATGGCGCCGAGCGACATCACGTAATGGAAGTGCGCCACGATGTAGTACGTGTCGGTGAGCACGCGATCCACGCCGGCGTTGGCGATCATCACGCCGGTGACGCCGCCGATGGTGAACGTGAAGATGAAGCCGAGCGCCCACAGCATCGGCACGCTGAACCGGATCGACCCGCCCCACATGGTGGCGATCCAGGAGAACACCTTCACGCCCGTCGGCACGGCGATGACCATGGTGGCGAACGCGAAATAGGCCTGGGCGTCGACGCCCATGCCCGCCACGTACATGTGGTGCGCCCAGACGATGAAGCCGATGAAGCCGATCGCCACCATGGCGTAGACCATGCCCAGGTAGCCGAAGATCGGCTTCTTGGAGAACGTGGAGATCACCTGGCTGACGATGCCGAACCCCGGCAGGATCAGGATGTAGACCTCCGGGTGGCCGAAGAACCAGAACAGGTGCTGGTAGAGCAGCGGGTCGCCGCCGCCCGCCGCATTGAAGAAGGTGGTGGCGAAGTTGCGATCGGTGAGCAGCATGGTCAGCGCCCCCGCCAGCACGGGCAACGCCAGCAGCAGCAGGAACGCCGTGACCAGGATGCTCCACACGAACAACGGCATCTTGTGCAGCGTCATGCCCGGCGCGCGCATATTGAAGATGGTGGTGATGAAGTTGATGGCGCCGAGGATCGAGGACGCACCGGCGATGTGCAGCGCCAATATGGTGAAGTCGGGCGCGGGCCCCGGATGCCCGCTGGTCGAGAGCGGCGCATAGAGCGTCCACCCGGCACCGGTGCCCGCCATGCCGGGCTCGCCCTCGACGAACATGGAGGCGATGAGCAGCGTGAAGGAGGCCGGCAGCAGCCAGAACGAGATGTTGTTCATGCGCGGGAAGGCCATGTCCGGCGCGCCGATCATGAGCGGCACCATCCAGTTGCCGAAGCCGCCGATGAGCGCCGGCATGATCGTGAAGAAGATCATGATGAGGGCATGCCCGGCGACGACCACGTTGTAGGCGTGGCCGTTGGCGAAGTACTGCAGGCCCGGCTCCTGCAGCTCCATGCGCATGACGACCGACAGCGCCGCACCGATGAGGCCGGCGACGACCGCGAAGGCCAGATACAACGTGCCGATGTCTTTGTGGTTGGTGGAGTAGAGCCAGCGGCTCCATCCTGCCGGCCGATCCTGCAGGCCTTCCGCCGTTGCCATGGCCATGGGCGCCACCCGTTGCGAGCTGGGAACCTGGTGGGCGAACCCTGCGCGCGGGCTGGATGTTCCCTGGCTGGGCCGTCCCTTATTGTCGCAGCGAACGCCCTGCGTGATCTCGCGGCGTCCGCGAGCCGCCAAACGCTCTGCCGAGAGGCTAAGTCACAAGGGACGGTGACCTACGAACACTGGGATCACAAAAAACTGGTATGCGGCCAGAGCGACGAGCACGCCGACGAACGCTAACGCCCGCATCCACGGCTTGTCCCCATCGGCATTGAAAGCATTTGAGCACGCCGCGCCAAACAGTCGCTGTTGCCACTGGGACCACTGTCGCCGGATGGTTGCCCGTCCTGGCGCCTCTATAAGTCGATAGGTCGCATAGGCCATGACGAGCGATGCG
>DATFCC010000161.1:0-2985 GCA_035253505.1 Hyphomicrobiaceae bacterium | reverse complement strand
CTCACCGAACGGCCGCCAGGAGCCCTGCAGCGGCGTGTCGAGCCGATAGTTCAAACGAAAGACGGGGGCGGCGGCGACATAGCGGCCGTGAGAGGTGACGGCGATTGCCGAGAAGGAAAAGGCCGGCGGCGGCGAGGCTTCGCAGGCCGCGTAATAATCCCAGCCCTCCGCGTCGCCCGGAAACAACTCACCCCACGCCGCCCGCGGGATTTCGCGCACGCCCGCCAGGCGGCGCGACGAAAAGCTCGCAGGCACACCCGTCAACGTCTGTGACGAGAAAGTGCCGGAAACGGCGATCACGAGAGCCCTCCCATTATTGTGTCCAGGATGAACGCTTCGGCCGTCGGGCTCAAGGCATCGTGCGTCGTCAAAGTTAGCGTTGTGTCCGCGAGGGCACGCGCATTGGGAGTCTCGCTGCGCCGCAGCAGCGGACGCAGGTCGGGGTAGTCGCCTATCGCACGCGCGAAGAGCTTGGCGACGCCGGCACGCGAGCGCCACAGCGTGCGAATCACCTCGGCGCTGCGGTGGCCGGGCGGCAGCGTTGCGAACAGGAAAGTTGCAGAGGGGACGGCGCTCGCCACCGGCCTGTGCGCGTGCACGCCGGGGATGGCGGAAAGGCGCTCTGCGAGCTGACGGAAGCGCGCACGCGAGCGCGCGAGGTGGGCCTCGAGGCGGGCCAGCGCCGCCAGCCCGACGCGCTTGCGCCAGGACCCGACACCCCCGACCGCGATGGACATGGGGAACCGGTCGCCGGCGGCGCCGATGTCGTCTCCCCGCGCAAGGGCGGCACGCTTGCCGGCGCCGTAGACGAGCCTCAGCCCGACCGGGTTGTAGAGAGCGTGGTAGCCCGCCAGGAGCGCGCAACGCCACAGCTCTCCCACCATGCTGGCGGAGGCGAGCTCGCGTGCAACCGCGCGCAGCCCCGCCATGACGTCGCCGTCGCGCGCGACGAGGGCGCCACCTTCGTAGAGGGTAAAGCCCTTGCCGGCGCCGAAGCTGAAGATGCCGATATCTCCAGCCAAGCCGACGCTTGCGCCGCCCCAGGTTGCTCCGAATGCCTGCGCGGCATCCTCGATGATCGGGACTTCGCCGCCGCCCGCAGCGGCGGCGGCCCGGCGCAGCCTGCCGATGTCCGTCAGGACGCCGCCATAGTGGGTCGGCACGAGCGCCAGCGTGTCGTCGCCGATGAGGTGCGCGAGGTGCGCGCCATCGAGGTCGAAGCCGCCCGCCACCGTGTCGCAGGCGGCGGCTTGGAGCCCGGCCGCGGCGGCGGCGATGACGACCAGCGGGCAGGTGTAGCCCGGCACGATCACCGTGTTCCGGCGGGGATGCCGGCGCTTCAGGTAGGTGAAGGCGACGAGCAGCGCCGCCGTGCCGGTGCTGACGATCTCGATGTCGGGCAGGCCGACCGATTTGCAGATGGCCTCCTCGAGCGTGGGGCCGCCGGACGGCGCGAGAAGGTCGCCCCAGCGCGGCCGCAGGCCAGCCGTCGGCGGAACCTCGCCTGGCGCCATCAGATTCACGAGTGCCCTTCGGTTGCGGCCAGCACCAGCACCCCCGTGACGATGGCGCAGCAGCCGACCACCTGCCAGAGGGTGATGGTGTCGCCGAAGACGTAGACCGAGAACAGCGTGACCGTCACGATCTCCATGTGCGAGGCGGCAAAGGCGGGGCCGATCGGTGCATGCTTGATCAGCGTCATGTAGACGAGGAACGCCGCGCCGTAGCCCAGCAGCACGCCGATGAGCCAGGGCTCGCGCACCACGCGCTCCAGCCACGGCAGGTCGAGCGTGACGGGCAGGGTGTTGTTGCCGGCGAGCTTGAAGCCGATCTGCACGAAGGTGTCGATGGCCACCAGAAGCAGGAAGCCCAGGAGCAGCGTCGAGCGCCTCATTGTCCGCCTCCTCCCACCAGCAGCACGCCGACGGCGATCAGCGATATGGCGAGCACGCGCGAGGCGGTGATGTGCTCGCCGAAGAAGATGCGTCCGCCCAGCATCACCAGGAGGATATCGATGCTCGCCACCATCACGCCCTGCCACAGCGGCACGACGGACAGGAATGCCAGCCACATGAAGAACTCGAAGACGTAGATCAGCAGCGCCAGCCACAGCAGCGGATCGAGCGCCAGGGCCTGCCAGTGGCTGGCGATGCCCGGGCGGTCCGCGCGCAGCGATGCGGCCTTGAACATGAGCTGGCCCGCCGAGTTGCCGATGAGAACAACCGCCAGCAGCAGCAGTGCAAACGGGCTCATAGCGGACCCATGTTCGTTCCCGTTCCAGATCAGGAGGCCGCCGGGCCGGCGGAGGGCTGCATACGCAAGCCGAACGTACCAGTTGCGCGCCGCACTGTGCGCATCAGCCGTTACGATCCGCTGAACGGGAGTAATCACGTGATGCGCGCGCAACGGGGCGCCGGATCGACCAGCCTATGTAGGGTGCAATAGGCGAAGCCGTATTGCACCGATTCCTCGACAAGTGGTGCAATACGCTGCGCTATTGCACCCTACCCAAGACGAGTTTCCTCCCCGCGGGTTTCGACAGGCGCAGCGCGGACAATCTTTGATTCGACCCTTGAGACAAGCCCGAGGGAGGGCAGGCTCGCCGAGGGGTTGGAGGGAAAAGGTGCAACACCCACCATCCTCGTCCTGAGCGTGTCGAAGGACGGCCGCGAATGCGACGGCGGAAGCACAGCCGGCGCTTCGACTGGCGAGTAGCCCGCTACACGTCCAGGTTGGCCACCGCCAGGGCGTTCTCCTGGATGAAGGCGCGGCGCGGCTCGACGATGTCGCCCATCAGGCGGGAGAAGATCTCGTCGGCCTCGCCGAGGTCGCCGATCTTCACCTGCAATAGGCTGCGCACCTCCTTGTCGAGCGTTGTCTCCCACAACTGCTCGGGGTTCATCTCGCCCAGGCCCTTGTAGCGCTGGATCGACAGGCCGCGCTTGGCTTCCTCCAGCAGCCACTCGATCGCCTGCGCGAAGCTGC
>DATFCC010000160.1:0-33869 GCA_035253505.1 Hyphomicrobiaceae bacterium | reverse complement strand
GCCGTCATGCCGTCGGTGGAGGTGACGGCGCGCAGCGCGCACACGTGGTCGTAGGTGCGCGCGTCGCCCATCACGCCGACCGTGCGCACCGGCAGCAGCACGGCGAAGGCCTGCCAGATCTTGTCGTAGAGGCCGGCCTTGCGAATCTCATCGAGGAACACGGCGTCGGCCTTGCGCAGGATATCGGTGCGCTCCGCCGTCACCTCGCCCGGAATGCGGATGGCGAGGCCCGGTCCCGGGAAGGGATGGCGCCAGATGAAGGGCTCGGGCAGGCCCAGCTCGCGACCGAGCGCGCGGACCTCGTCCTTGAACAGCTCGCGCAGCGGCTCGATCAGCTTGAGGGCCATGCGCTCGGGCAGGCCGCCGACGTTGTGGTGCGACTTGATGGTCACCGACGGCCCGCCGGTGAACGACACGCTTTCGATCACGTCGGGGTAGAGCGTGCCCTGCGCCAGGAACTCGGCGCCGCCGAGCTTCTTGGCCTCCTCGTCGAACACATCGATGAACAACCCGCCGATGGTCTTGCGCTTGGCTTCCGGATCGGTCTTGCCGGCGAGCGCGGCCAGGAAGCGTTCGCTGGCATCGACATGCACGAGCGGAATATTGAAGTGGCCGCGGAACAGCGACACCACCTCCTTGGCCTCGTTCAGCCGCAGCAGCCCGTGGTCGACGAAGATGCAGGTGAGCTGTGGCCCGATCGCCTCGTGGATCAGCACCGCGGCCACGGCACTGTCGACGCCGCCCGACAGGCCGCAGATGACGCGGCCCTTGCCCACTTGCGCCCGGATCCGGGCGATCTCGCTGGTCTTGAAATGCGCCATGCTCCAGTCGCCCGGCAGGCCGGCGATGCGACGCACGAAGTTGCCGATGATCTGGCTGCCCTTGGGCGTGTGCGCCACCTCCGGGTGGAACTGCACCGCATAGAGCTTGCGCTTCTCGTCGGCGATGGCCGCGAACGGCGCCCCCTTCGACACGCCCACCACCTTGAAGCCGGGCGGCAGGCGCGTGACGCGATCGCCGTGGCTCATCCACACCGTATCGCGCTCGCCCTTCTTCCACACGTCCTTGAAGAGAGCCGTGTCGCCCGTCACCTCCAGCTCGGCGCGGCCGAACTCGCGGTGATGGCCGCCCTCCACACCGCCGCCCATCTGCGCCACCATGGTCTGCTCGCCGTAGCAGATGCCGAGCACCGGCAGGCCGGCCTTGAACACCCAGTCGGGGGCGCGCGGGGTGCCGAACTCGGTGACGCTGGCAGGTCCCCCCGACAGGATGACCGCCTTCGGCCTCAGGCGCTGCAGGGCGTCCTCGGCGCGGTTGAAGGGCACGATTTCGGAATACACACCCTGCTCGCGCACGCGCCGCGCGATGAGCTGCGTCACCTGGCTGCCGAAATCGATGATGAGGACGGTATCTGTCGTGCCGTCGCTGGTTTTCTCGGTCATGTCGGGGCGGCCTCCTGGGCCGGGCCGCCCGGCCGGAGAATCGGTTGCACAGGCACATTTGATAGACCATCGCCCTCCGGCCGGGTCAAGTTGGCGAGCGGCCTCAGACGGGCGGGGTCAGGTCCCTTGCTGCGCGCTTTGGCGTGCTCACAGGCAGGCGGCACGGGGTCTGACCTGTCCCCCTGCACGCGCACGCCGGCCGAGGGGATTTTTCCCCGCGCATTGGCCGCCGCTGTGCTTCCTGCTATGGAGTGCGCCCATGGACGCTGCCATCTCCAAGCTCAAGCGAACGCGCCTGTTTGCCCAACTCAGCGACGAGGCCCTGAAGGAGCTCCTCGCCGTGCCCGGGGTGGAGACAGGCGCCGCCGGCGAGGCCGTCATCACCGAGCCCACGGACGTCGTCGTCCTGCTCGAGGGCGGCCTCACCATGACCAGCGCCGACCGCAGCGAGGTGCTGGCGGCCCTCAACGTGCCCGTCAACGCCCAGGACCCGGCCGTCATCTATTCGATCCCTCCCGGCGCACACCTGGCACTGACGGAGGCCTCCGTCTACGTGCTCATCGACGGGCAGCGGCTCGACGAGCTGCTTTCCGACAAGCAGGAGGTGAACAGCATCGCCGGCCTCGGCGACGCCGCCCGCGAGCGCATCGCCAGCCTGCTGAATGCACAGCTCTTCAAGCACATGCCCTTCGAGCATCTGGTGCGCTGCGCAGAGGCGATGGAGGAGGTCGAGGTGCGCGAAGGCGAGGACGTCGTCACCCAGGGCGCCGCGGGAGACTACTTCTACGTCATCAAGGCCGGATCAGCCGACGTGTGGCGCGCGGAGGGCAGCGGCGAGGCGGTGAAGCTTGCCACGCTCGGTCCCGGAGCCAGCTTCGGCGAGGAAGCGCTGCTCAAGGGTGAGCCGCGCAATGCCACGGTGCGCATGACGGCACCGGGCCGCGTCCTGAAACTGGGCAAGGACGACTTCGACCGGCTGCTCAAGAGCCAATTCCTGCTCGAGATCAGCGCCAGCGACGCGCGCCGCGACAGCGATGTACGCGGTGCCGTGTTCATCGACTGCCGTTTCGAGGAGGAATGGGAGCTGTCGCGGCTGAGGAACGCGCGCCTCGTCCCACTCGACGAGGTTCGCGAGCGCTCGCGTGGGCTCGATCCCAAGCGTGAATACATTGTCTATTGCCGCACAGGCCGGCGCTCGCGCGCGGCCGCCTTCCTGATGCGCCAGGCGGGCCTGAACGCCGTTGTACTCAAAGGCGGCATCGCCGAGTGGCCCTACGAGATCGAGAGCGGCGGCGTCGCCGGCTGAGCCGAGAAGCGCTCGTCATTCAACGGCTTCAGAGAACGCGAGCGCTGGGTGGCAGCAGGTACCGCCGACACGGTGGCAAGCGCTCCAAGCGGCGACAACCCACAGTAGCCGGAGATTGCCCGAGTTCTGCCTTTTTGCGGGCGGATCGTCGGCCTGGGAGCGGCGCGCCGGGCCCGGGCGCGAGGGAACGCCCCGCGGCAGGTTCACACGGGGGATGCTGCCGCTCCCACTCGCGGGTGCTTCGCGCGACCGATCGTCCCGACCTCAACGGCCAATTTTGCGATGCGCGTCGCTTCTCGGGATGCCTGCTGCCCACGGTTGTGGCGTCGACGCTCATGCGGGAGGGGTCTATCCTTGCGTCGATGCCGACCGGCGAGGGACAAGCCATGATCGCAAGCATCGACGCCGCCACCCTGAAAACCTGGCTCTCGGACGGTCGTGAGATTGCGCTTCTCGACGTGCGCGAGGCCGGGCAGTTCGGTGAGAGCCACCTGTTCTTCGCCGTGCCGCTGCCCTACAGCCGGTTCGAGCTTCACCTGCCGGCGCTGGTGCCCAATCCGGGCGTGCGCCTCGTGCTGTGCGACGGCGGCGACGAGGCGCTTGCCGAACGCGCCGCCAGGCGTGCGCAGGCGCTGGGCTATCGCAATGTGCACATCCTCGACGGTGGCACGCGCGGCTGGCGGCGGGCAGGCTACACGCTCTATGCGGGCGTCAACGTGCCGAGCAAGACGTTCGGCGAGCTCGTCGAGCACGAGAAGCACACGCCGCGCGTCACCGCGCACGACCTGGAGGCCATGCGTCGCGCCGGCGACAACATGGTCATCGTCGACGGCCGCACGTTCGCCGAATTCCGCAAGATGAACATTCCTGGCGGCATCTGCTGCCCCAACGGCGAGCTGGTGCTGCGCATCGGCGACATCGTGCCCGATCCCAAAACCAAGATCATCGTCAATTGCGCAGGCCGCACGCGCTCCATCATCGGCGCCCAGACGCTGATCGATTTCGGCGTGCCCAACCCCGTGTTCGCACTCGAGAACGGCACGCAGGGCTGGACGCTGGCCGGCCTCGAGCTCGAGAACGGCGCTCAGCGACGCTACGCCGACACCGGGCGCGCCGACACGGCCCGTCTGGCCGTGCGGGCGCGCGAGCTGGCCCTCGCACGCGGGGTCGCATTCGTCACCGCCGGCGATATCGACGCCTGGCTCCCCGACGCGGCGCGCACCACCTACCTGCTCGATGTCCGCACGGCCGAAGAGCACGCATCGAGCCCCGTTGCCGGCTTCGCCCACGCGCCTGGTGGGCAGCTCGTGCAGGCGACCGATCAGTGGGTTGGCGTGAAGGGTGCGCGCATCGTCCTTCTCGACGGGGAAGGCGTGCGCGCGCCGGTGATTGCAGGCTGGCTGCGCCAGCTCGGCCACGAGGCGTACGTGCTCGACGGCGGGCTGGCCGGCGCGCGCGGCAAGGCATGGCCCGCGATCCCCAACCCCGCACCCTGGCGCGCACCGAAGGCGATCGGCGCCCGCGAGGTTGCCGACGCGCTCGCCGGCGGCACCGCCCAGGTCATCGATCTGCGTCCTGCCATGAGCTATCGCGCCGGCCACATCGTCTCGGCCCGGTGGTCGATCCGCCCGCGCGTCGCCGCAGCCGTGACCGATCCTGCCAGGACGATCGTGCTCGTCGCCGAAGAAAGCGGCGTGGCCGCGCTGGCGGCGCTCGACCTTGCCGAAGCGGGCTGCCGCGATGTGCGTCTGCTGACCGCCGATCAGGGCGCATGGCGGGAAGGGGGCATGCAAATCGCCGCCACGCCCGACGATCCCGCCGACGAAGATTGCATCGACTTCCTGTTCTTCACCCACGGGCGCCACGAGGGCAACGCGGAGGCTGCGCGCCAGTACCTGGCTTGGGAGATCGGCCTTGTCGGCCAGCTCGATGCGCAGGAACGCGCCGCGTTCCGCATCGCGCCCTGAGCAGCTACTTTGCCTTGATGTTGGAGCGCTTCACGTTGTCGAGGTTCCTGCCCTCGATGCGGACCAGCTTCACGGGCGCATCGCGCTTGGGCGAATGCACGGCGCCGACATCGTAGAGGTGGGCATCGCCCGGCTTCATGGCGTAGGTCTTGACCGGCTCGACGAGGGTGGGGCTCTCACCGGTGCCTTTCTCGACGATCCGCCAGTCGGTCATCTCTGTGATGCCGACCGCCTGCCCATAGATCGCCCAGCTCGAGCCGTGGTCGTGCGGGGAGCCGTGCGCGGGACCGTCATGAACGTGGCCGCAAATGCAGAAGCCGAGTTCCGGGTCCTCGTACAGCACCTCGCGCGGATGCGCACCCTTGGCCCGATCCTTGAGGTGGGTGGCGATGAAGGCCTGATCGGTCAGCGCCTTGGAGACGTAGCCGCATACCTTCTGCTTGGCGGCGGCGCCCGAGTCGCCCTTGAGCGTCTCACGGATGTCGGCGGCGAGCTGCGTGAGCGAGTACGGCATGGGTTGGTCTCCCGCTTGCGGAGGCATGGAAGCGAAATCGCGCTCAGGCTAGAGCATTTTGCGGCGGACTTGAAGCACATCGGCCCCGGGCAGCAGTGCAATCTTGCCGGGACGGCAAATGCAGAGTAGCTGCAGGGAAACGGCAGACGGTGAACGCGCCATGACGCAAGCGGGGCCCGAGACCGGCAGAACCGATGGCGCCAGCGCCAGCACGCTCGCGAACGGCTACTACAAGCTGCCGCCCGGCCGGCTGGCCAATGCCTGCACCTACCTGGAGATGATGCGGCCGCCAGCCAGCACATGCCGTCCAATGCCGCCGGGCCTGCGGCTGGAACGCCTCACCGGCGCCGATGCGGCACGGTATGCCGGGCTCTATCGTGCCGTCGGCGAGACATGGTTGTGGGCCGCGCATCTGAAAAAGAGTCCCGCGGAAATCGCCCGGCTTCTCGACCACGCCGCCGTCGAGACGCATGTCGCGGCCGGACCGCAAGGGGACATCGGCCTGCTGCAGCTCGAGTGGGATCGGGAGGACAGCGCCGAGGTCACCTACTTCGGCATACGTGCGGACGCGATTGGCAAGGGGATCGGCCGCTGGCTGATGGACGAGGCGATCGCGCGCGCCTTCGCCAGGCCGATCCGGCGGCTGTGGCTGCATACGTGCAACTTCGACCATCCGAAGGCCCTGGGTTTCTACCAGGCCGCCGGCTTCAAGATCTACGCCACCGGTTTCGAGATCATGGATGATCCGCGCGCCGCCGGCCTGTTGCCCAGGACGGCGGCTCCGCATGTGCCGATGGTGCCGTGAAAGCTGCGCTGTTTCTGGTATCGTGCGGATCGGGGGAGCGAGCCTGGCTGCGTCATGACGGCAGCAAAGGGGGTGACCATGCCGGAGACCAATCTGACGACGCCGGCCGCGGCGTCAGGCGAAGCGCTGGGTCGGCCACCACCCGCACCCACTGCCTTGCGGCCGCCACATGAGTTGCCGGCACCATCGATAGGCCCATTGCCTTCCCTTACGGGGCCGGGAATGGTCGGGCCCTTGACGCTGCTGCGGCACGAGCCCCAGCTCGGCGCCTACCTGTCGGCAAGCGGCACGCTCACGCAATTCAATGCCCTGATCGTCGCCATCCTTACGCCGGCCCTTGCCGCCATCGACCGGCCCCTGCTCAGGGCGGCGATCGGCCTCGCGCTCATCGCCCACACCTGCGCCGCGCTTCTGCTGTGCTGGGCGGCGCGGCCGACGCCGGCCGAAAACCGCGCCTCGGGCGAAGAGATGGCAGCCGACACCTTCCGCAGCTACCGGCGCGGCTGGCGAGTGACGATGCTCGCCATGCTGCTGTCGGTGGCAGCGCTGGCAGTCTTCTCCTTCGAGACGCTCGGCGGCCCTTCGCTCTTGCGCTCCCTGCTCGCGCAATAGGTGAACGGTCCGGCTGCCTACGGACGCTTCGGGATCTCCAGGCCGCGCTTGACGGCAGGCCTTGCAAGGGCGCGCTCGAGCCAGCCCGGAACGTGCTTCAGGCTGTCGTACGCGACCAGTTCGCGCGCGCCATAGAAGCCGATCAGGTTGCGCACCCAGCCCAGCATGGAGATGTCAGCGATGGTGTAGTCGTCGCCCATGATCCACTGGCGGCCCGCAAGCTGGGTGTCCATCACGCCCAGCAGGCGTTTGGACTCGTCGCGATAGCGCTCGAGCGGCCGTTTGTCCTCGATTTCGCGGCCGGCGAACTTGTAGAAGAAGCCGACCTGCCCGAACATCGGCCCGATGAACGCCATCTGGAAGAACACCCACTGGATAGTCTCGTAGCGGCGCGCGGGGTCGGCGGGCAGCAGCTTGCCCGTCTTCTCGCCGAGGTATAGCAGGATGGCGCCGGACTCGAAGAGGCCGAGCGGCCTGCCGCCGGGGCCGTCGGGATCGATGATCGCGGGGATCTTGCCGTTCGGATTGAGCGACAGGAATTCCGGTGTCCAGCTCTCATTCTGGCCGATGTTGATCGTGTGCGGCTCATACGGCAGCGCGATCTCCTCCAGCATGATCGACACCTTCACGCCGTTCGGCGTCGGCAGCGAATAGAGCTGCAGCCGGTCCGGGTGCTTCGCCGGCCAGCGCTTGGTGATCGGAAAGCCTGAAAGGTCTGCCATCTGAAACTCCGCTCGACGCCATCTGGTCACCGGGGCGATCTGAGGATTCTGTCGCCGTCCGCCTTATGTAGGTTGGGTCAAGCGAAGCGCCGACCCAACAACGCATTGCGCGCATATTTGTGTCGGGTCCTCGCTGACGCTTGACCCAACCTACGGGACATCACGCCCCCTGCACGATCGTGTCGGAGATCTTCTCCGCGGTCATGAGGGTCGGGAAGTTGGTGTTGGCGCAGGGAACGACGGGGAATATCGAGGCGTCAACCACGCGCAGGCCTGACATCCCGCGCACGCGGCCCTGACTGTCGGTCACCGCCATCGGGTCGCCATCGGCGCCCATGCGGCAACTGCACGAGGCATGCCACACGCCGATCGCCGCCTTGCGCACGAACGCCTCGCAGGCATCGTCGTCGGTCATCACCTCCTCGAACTTGAAGCCCTCGGTGATGAAGTTGCGGATCATCCAGGTCCGCAGCGCCGCGGGGCCGTCGAGCAGCATGCCGGCGACGCCGGTGATGATCTTGTTGCGCGTATTGACGACGCCCACGCTGCGCACGCGTTCGGAATAGCTGGCCGGGAAGGGATCGGACGTGACGGCCTGCATGGCCGGGGTGGCGTAGAGCTTGCCCATCATGCGGAAGGCGTGCATCAACCGCTCCAGGTCGCGGCGGTCGGAGAGCAGGTTGAATTCGGCCACCGGCTCGGTGCGCCAGTCACGTGAGGTGAGCTTGACCTCGCCCCGCTCCGATGTCGTGTGATAGACCGCGGTGAGGAACGAGGCGATGCGCTCGCCCACCGCGTGCCACGCCGACTTGGTGACGGCGACGACGAACATGTCGCCCTCGTGCATGCCGGGCAGCTTCGAGGAATAGCGCAGGCCGACCTGGATGTGCCGGCGCGTGTACTCGTTGACGCGTGCATGCGGCTTGACGTAGGCCGACACCGACATGGAGGGGTGGTCCATCAGCCGCTGGCCGACGCCCGCGAGCGCATGCCGCACGTCGATGCCCAGGTCCTTCAGATGCCCGACGGGCCCGATGCCTGCCCGCAGCAGGTGGGCGGGCGAGTGGATAGCCCCGCACGACAAGATCACCTCGCGCGCCTTGAACTCGGTGCGCGCACCCTTGATGTAGGCGACGACGCCGACGCAGCGCTTGCCCTCGAACAGCAGCTCGGCGACCTGCGTGTCGGTCGAGATCTTCAGGTTGGGGCGCTGCCGCGTGGCCGGATCGAGGTAGCCGATGGCCGCCGATACGCGCCGCTCGTAGGCGTTGGAGATGGTGATCGGATAGTAGCCGTCCTGCCATTCGCCGTTCTGGTCGGGAAGAAACGTGAAGCCTGCCTCCTGAAACGCCTTGGCACTGTGCTTGGCGTGCTCGGTCCACTGCTCGGGGAAAATGCGCCGCACGGGGATGCGGCCTTCCTTGCCATGCAGAGGCCCGTCGAAATCCATGTCGCGCTCGACCTTCTTGTAGAAGGGCAGCACGTCCTTCCAGCCCCAGCCGCGCGCGCCGCGCTCCACCCACTCCTCGAAGTCGGCCGGCGCGCCACGGTTGGCGAGTTGGCCGTTGATGGAGGAGCCGCCGCCCAGGATGCGCGCCTGCTCATACTTGCGCAGCGGCGGCGGGCTCTCCTGCGGATTGTTGTGGGAGACGACCTCGGTGCGGACCTTGAGCTCGGTCCAGTGGAAGCGCGGGTCGAAGTAGGCCGTGCCAGGATAGCTGTCGAGCACCTCGGGCGGCACCTTGCCGTGCGGGGTGTCCTGGCCCGCTTCCAGCAGCAGCACCTGGTTGCCGCTTTTCGCGGAGAGCCGGTTTGCCAGCACCGAACCGGCCGAGCCGCCACCGACAATGATGAAGTCGTAGATCATGGCAGTCGCTTCCTCCCGCTGCGCCTTGTTGTTCTGGCTCGGTCAGCCGCGCCGCAGGATCGGAGGATACAGCCTCGGCCCATCCGATGAAACGCGCCGCGCCGTCGACCAGCCATGCCTACGCAGCGCGCCGCCCTCGCACCTTCCCTCTCCCTGCGCATTGCCGAGCTTGTCCGCACGCGCCACCGGCGGGGAATTGTGTCGTGGCTGTCTTCCCACTCTCCCCGCGCATCTCCAATCTCGGCCGCGCGCACCGTCGGCGCCGGGAGAGGGTCGGGAGGGGCCGCCACAAACGCCGGAGCAAACCGCTGCCCCTCACCCAAGCCCTCTCCCCACCGAAGAGCGGCGAGAGGGAACTCGTGGGCCTTGCCTACGGCGCTTCGCGCAGCTTGGAGGCCATGGTGGCGATCGTGCGCTGATAGACCTCGGCGCGATTCCAGTCCTTCAGCACAGCGTAGTTGGCCGAGCCGGGCTCCCAGCCCTGGCCGGCCTGCCAGCCATGGCCCTTGAGGAAGTTGGCGGTCGACGCCAGCATGTCGGGCACGCTGCGCTCCAGGTCGCGCCGGCCGTCGCCGTCGAAATCGACGGCATACTTGTAGTAGCCGGATGGGAGAAACTGCGTGTGGCCGATCTCGCCGGCCCAACCGCCGCGCATCTGCGCCAGCGTCAGGTCGCCGCGATCGAGGATGCGCAGCGCGTCCATGAGATGCGGCGTGAAGAACTCCGGCCGCCGGCAGTCGTAGGCCAGCGTGGCCAGCGAGCGGATGATGGAGAACTTGCCGCTGGAGTCGGCACCGTAGTTGGTCTCGAGCCCCCAGATGGAGATCAGAATGGGCGCCGGCACGCCGAACTTCTGCTCGATGCGGTCGAGCGTGGCCTGGTGGGTGCGCATCAGCGCCTGGCCGCGGCGCATCAGTCCGGGGCCGACGCGGCGCGCGTAGAATTCCTCGAAGGACAGCTTGAAGGAGCGCTGCGAGCGGTCGAGGCGCACCACCGTCGGATCGTAAGTGAGGCCGGACAGAGCGGCGGAAATGGTGCCGGGCGAGATGCCCTGCGCGGCAGCGCGCTGCCTCGTCTGCGCAAGCCAGGCATCGAAACCCGAACCGTCATTGCCGCACTCGGCGGCGCCCGCGGCGGTCGACAGCCCCGCAAGCATCACGGCAGCGGCCAGGGCCAGACAGCCCGCAGCCGAAATTCTCGCCCGGGACCCGTATGATGTCATTCCAATTCCCTCGCTTGCGCACGGCCGATGCCGCTTCTCTCGCGGCATCCTGCCGACGCACCATGTCCATGCCAGGGCGCCATGGCAACATGCTTGAGAATGTATGCCGCAGCCGTCTTTCGAAGTAGGCGGAGGGATACCGCCGGCTGCGGCGTTTTGGCGGCGTGATCAGCCTAGCGGCGCTCCTGGGCGCGGCGCAGGGCGGCGGCCAGCGCGCTCTCGCCGGGCGTTTCGGCGGCCTTGCTTGCCTGGGAACCCGGGCCCGGGGCACGCGGCTGGATGGCGGCGGGCTGGCGGGCACCGGCAGAGCTCTCGATTGCGCCCGACTTCATGGTGAGCGCGATCCGCTTGCGCGCCACGTCCGCTTCCTTGACCCGCACCTTCACCACGTCGCCGGCCTTGACGACCTCGCGCGGGTCCTTCACGAACCGGTCGGCCAGCTCGGAAATATGCACCAGCCCGTCCTGGTGCACGCCGACATCGACGAAGGCGCCGAATGCCGTGACGTTGGTGACCACGCCCTCCAGCTTCATGCCCGGCTTCAGATCCGAGATCTTCTCGATACCCTCCTGGAAGGTGGCGGTCTTGAATTCGGGTCGCGGATCGCGGCCCGGCTTCTCCAGCTCGACCAGAATGTCGGCGACGGTCGGAATGCCGAACTGCGCGTCGGCGAACTGTGCGGGCTTCAGTGACTTCAGGAATGCCCGGTCGCCAATGATCGCCTTGAGGGGCCTGCCCGTCGCCTTGGATATCTTCTCCACCACGGGATAGGCCTCGGGATGCACGGCGGAGCCGTCGAGCGGGTTCTTGCCGTCCATGATGCGCAGGAAGCCCGCCGCCTGCTCGAACGCCTTGGGGCCGAGCCGGGGCACCTTCTTGAGCGCGGTGCGCGTCTTGAAGGCGCCGTTCTCGTCGCGGAAGGCGACGATGTTGGCGGCCAGCGTCTGGTTGAGACCCGACACGCGGGCCAGCAACGGCACGGAAGCCGTGTTGACATCGACGCCAACGGAATTCACGCAGTCTTCCACGATCGCGTCGAGCGAGCGGGCAAGGCCCGCCTGGTCGACGTCGTGCTGGTACTGGCCGACGCCGATGGCCTTGGGCTCGATCTTGACGAGCTCCGCCAGCGGGTCCTGCAGGCGACGCGCAATCGACACCGCCCCGCGCAGGCTGACATCGAGACCGGGAAATTCCTTGGCCGCCAGCTCCGAGGCGGAATACACCGAGGCTCCGGCCTCCGACACCATCACCTTGGTGAGCTTCAGATTCGGCATCTTGGCGATCAGCTCGGCGGCGAGCTTGTCGGTCTCGCGGCTCGCCGTGCCGTTGCCGATGCTGACGAGGTCCACCTTGTGCTTGATGCAGAGCGCGGCGAGGGCAGCGAGCGATCCCGCCCAATCGCGCCTGGGCTCATGGGGATAGATCGTGGCGGTATCGACGAGCTTGCCCGTCTGATCCACGACAGCGACCTTCACACCGGTCCGAAAGCCCGGGTCCAGCCCCATGGTGGCGCGCGGGCCGGCGGGCGCTGCGAGCAGCAGGTCCTTCAGGTTCCTGGAGAACACCGAGATGGCCTCGGCATCGGCGCGTTCCTTCATGCGCGCCAGCAGATCGGCGGACAGGGACGGTGCCAGCCGCGCCTTCCAGGCGAGGCGCACCGTCTCGGCCAACCACTTGTCGGCCGGGCGCCCACGATCGGCGATGCCGAACGCCTGCCTCACCTTCAGCTCGGCCGGATGCGGCTTGCCCTCCTCGTGCGCCACATCGAGATCGAGGTCGAGCACACCCTCGTTGCGCCCGCGCAGCATGGCGAGCGCGCGGTGCGAGGGGATGTCCTTGATGCGCTGGCCGAAGTCGAAGTAGTCGGAGAACTTAACGCCGTCGGCGGCCTTGTCCTTGACCAACCTGGAGGCCAGCGTGCCCTCGCCCCACTCCCACTCGCGCAGGAAGCCCACCAGAGCCGGCGCCTCGCCGAACCGCTCGATCAAGATATGGCGCGCCCCTTCCAGCGCCGCCTTGGCGTCGGCCACGCCCTTGTCGGCGGCGATGAACCTGCCGCCTTCCGCCTCCGGCACGAGATCGGGATTGTTGAGAAGCGCATCCGCAAGGGGCTCGAGCCCCGCCTCGCGCGCGATCTGCGCCCTGGTGCGGCGCTTGGGCTTGTAGGGTGCGTACAGGTCCTCCAGCTCGACCTTGGTGGCGGCGCCGTTGATGGCGTGCGCCAGCTCAGGCGTCAGCTTGCCCTGCTCCTCGATGCCCTTGAGCACCGTGGCGCGCCGGTCTTCCAGCTCGCGCAGGTAGCCGAGCCGCTCCTCCAGCTTGCGCAATTGCGTGTCGTCGAGACCGCCCGTCCTTTCTTTGCGATAGCGGGCGATGAACGGCACGGTCGCACCCTCGCCCAGCAGCTCCACCGCCGCCGCCACTTGCGGCACGCCCACCCCCAGCTCCGACGCGATGCGCTGGTTGACCTTGTCCACGGCGCCTCCAATTTGCTGTTCTCCCTCTCCCCGTCGCTACGGGAACATCCCAGCTTGCACGTTTCAGGGCGCGCGACTCAAGTGCCGGTGCCGCGCCACATCTGGCGCATGCGGGCACCGATGTCGATCCTCGCCGTCGATGCAGCCGCGCCCGCAACACCGTGCGCCGAAGGCAGCCACGAGCGCACCTCGAACAAATCCACCATCCCGCCCGGGATGAAACGCGTGCGCGAGGCGTAGAGGTGCTTGTCGCCGCGCCTGGCCTGCTGGTGCACGTAAAAGCGCTGCGGGATCACCAGGGTAAGCTGGTCCCTGGCACGTGTCATGGCGACGTACAGCAGGCGCCGCTCCTCCTCGATCTCCTCCGTGCTGCCGGTTGCCATGTCGGAAGGAATGCAGCCGTCCACCACGTTGAGCACGAACACCGCCTTCCACTCCTGACCCTTGGCGGAATGGATGGTGGAGAGGATCAGGTAGTCCTCGTCGAGCAGCGGCGGGCCGGCTTCGTCGCTGGTGGCGGCCGGCGGATCGAGCGTGAGGTCGGTCAGGAAATGCGAGCGTGATGCATAGCCGGCCGCAATGCGCTGAAGCTGATCGAGATCGCCGGTGCGCACCGCGGCATCGGCGTAACGCTGCTCCAGATGCGGCTGGTACCACTGCCGGACGAGATCGAACTCCGCCGGCCACTCCGCGGCCTCCGCGTGCAGCCGCTGCATCAGCGCGACGAGATCGCGCCAGGCGACGACGGCCTTGGCCGGTGCCGCGAAGGTGGCAAGCGCGTCGACGGGCGAGCGCCCCGCCATGCGGTCGAGCACCTTGCCGGCCGTCGCCGGCCCGACACCGTCTAGGAGCTGGAGGACGCGGAAGCCGGTGACGCGATCGGCAGGGTTCTCCGCCCAGCGCAACACGGCCAGCATGTCCTTCACGTGCGCCGCCTCGACGAACTTGAGGCCGCCGAATTTTACGAACGGGATGTTGCGCCTGGCGAGCTCGATCTCCAGCATCGCGCTGTGGTGGGCGGTGCGGAACAGCACCGCCTGGTCCTTGAGCGGCATGCCGGCCTCGCGGTTCTCCAGGATGGATCGCGCGACGAAATCCACCTGGCCGATGTCGTCGAGCACCGTCATCAGCGCCGGGCGCGTGCCGCCGCTACGGCTGGTGCGCAGGTTCTTGGTGAAGCGTTCGCGCGCGAGGCCGATGACGGCATTGGATGCCGCCAGGATCGGCTGCGTGGAGCGATAGTTCTGCTCCAGCGTGACGACCCGTGCGCTCGGCTGGAATTGCGCCGGAAAGTCGAGGATGTTGCGCACGGTCGCGGCGCGGAAGCCGTAGATCGCCTGGGCGTCGTCACCGACCACAGTAAGTCCGGCGCCATCGGGCTTCATGCGCAGCAGGATCGAGGACTGCAGGGCGTTGGTGTCCTGGTACTCGTCCACCAGCACGTGATCGAACAGGGCGCCCACCCCCGCCGCCAGCTCGCTCACGCCCATCAGCTCACGCCAGTAGAGCAGCAGATCGTCGTAGTCGAGCACGTGCTGTGCCTGCTTGGCCTCGACGTAGGCGGCAAACAGGCGCCGCAGGTCCTCGCTCCATTCCGCGCACCAGGGAAACTGCTTGCCGAGCACGTCGTCGAGAGGCTCGGCGGCGTTGACGGCGCGCGAATAGATGGCGAGGCATGTCGCCTTGAGGGGAAAGCGCTCGGCCTTGTCGGACAGCCCCAGCTCGTGCCGCACGAGATTCATCAAGTCGGCCGAGTCCTCGCGGTCGTGAATCGAGAACCCGGGATCGAGCCCGATCGCATGCGCATACATGCGCAACAGCCGCGCGCCGATGGCATGGAAGGTCCCCGACCAGGCGATGGGGCTGCGTTCACGGCCGCCGGACGTGTCCCGGAGCGTGGCATTGACGATGCGAGCGACGCGCCGCTCCATCTCGGCAGCGGCGCGGCGCGAGAACGTCAGCAGCAGGATGCGGCCCGGGTCTGCCCCGTTGACGAGGAGGTGGGCGACGCGATGGACCAGCGTGTTGGTCTTGCCCGAGCCGGCGCCGGCGATCACCAGCAGCGGACCGGCAATATTGGCCCCGCGGCCGGTCACACCGTGCTCGACGGCGCGGCGCTGCTCCGGGTTGAGGGCTTCAAGGTGGTGCGCAGCCGGCATCGGAACGGGCCCGGTCGGTCATTTGGGTTCGATCCTGTGCTGATCACGATTCGTTCGAGGGCGCCAAGGCCGGACACAGGGCGATCGGGACTGCCCGCCTCGCCCTGACAGGCCAAGACGCCTGCTTGCGCCCTTGGCCGCGGTGGCCCGGTCACTTAGATACTTCGGATCACTTCAAAAGCGTCGCGGAGGAGGTCAACGATGGCCGCAATCACCAGAACCGCACAGGCCGAGTGGCAGGGCACGGGCAAGGAGGGCAAGGGCACGCTCACCAGCAAGAGCGGCGTGCTGTCGTCCACTCCCTACGGCTTCAATACCCGGTTCGGCGACCAGAAGGGCACCAACCCCGAAGAGCTGATCGCGGCCGCCCATGCCGGCTGCTTCGCCATGGCGCTGGCTTTCGCCCTGCAAGGGGCGGGGTTCACGCCCACCCGGCTCGGCGTCTCGGCGGCCGTGACGCTGGAGCCCGAGGGGGCGGGCTTCAAGATCTCCAAGTCCGCGCTGAAGCTCGATGCCAACGTGCCGGGCGTCAGCCGCGAGCAGTTCCAGACGATCGCTGAAGGCGCCAAGGCCGGCTGCCCGGTCTCCAAGGTGCTCAAGGCCGACATCACCCTCGACTGGCAGCTCGCCTGACGGTCGGCTACCGCAAGTTGCATCCCCCTACAGGGGCGGCAGCGCCACCATGGCGGGCGCGCAGGGCTGCGTTGGCGGCGCAAACCGGCGTACCGGGACCTTCCGACGACGGCGACCCGCAGGCCTGCTCGCGCCCCTAGTTGATGACGGCTCCGGGCCGCTTGACTCGCACGACGCGCCCACCCGGCGTCTGATTCGATTGAGGCCGACCGATGCGTCTGCGCCACATCTGACGTCGGCCGCATTCTCTGATTAGAACGATGTTATTGCTACATTTTATGGCGAATACGCCAGTGTCAGTGATGCAGACCACGATCCCCAACAATCGCGTGGCCCGAGATGGACGCTCGCGCGTGCATGTGCAACATCACGCTCGCGGGGCATCAAGAGGACAGAGGGCAGACAATGAAGCGAATTCGAGTTGCCGCACTCGGCATTGTGGCCGGCGCGGTGTGTGCGTTGGGCGCGTCTTCTGCTTCCGCGGACGGCTATCGGCCCACCCGCTACTCCGCGCCGACGTTGTCGAGTTGGACCGGCTTCTACTTCGGCGCGCATGCCGGCGGGGTTTGGCAGACCGTCGACTGGGCAGATGTGTCCCTGACCGGGGAGCGCGTGAACAACGACAGCTCCGGCTTCATCGGCGGTGGACAGATCGGCTACAATTTCCAGACGGGGAACGTCGTCTTCGGCGTAGAGGCCTCGATCAGCGGCACGACCCTGGATGATACCCATCGCAGCACCGTCAATCCGGCAGCGGTGCGCTACAGCACGGATATCGACACGATAGCCACGGTTACCGGCCGGCTCGGCATCGTCGCCGACCGCGCCTTGATCTATGTCAAGGCCGGTTGGGCGGGTGCCAACGTGGGCATCTCCGGCACCAACACGGCCCTTCCCGACTCCTTCTCCATCGACGACTGGCGCAACGGCTGGACCGTGGGCGGCGGCGTGGAGATGAAGGTGACGCGGAACGTGAGTCTCGGCCTGGAATACAGTTACATCGACCTGGGCAGCGAGAACTATACCGGGGTGACGACCGCAGCCAACGCCTTCACCATCACGGATCACGACACGCAGATCCATTCGGTGACGGCGCGCCTGAACGTCCAGCTCTATCGGGACGAGTACCGGCCCCTGAAGTAGCCGTACGACCCGAAAGAAAATCAAAAGGGCCGCTTCCAGCGGCCCTTTTTTGCTGCCCGGCGTTCGCTATGCTGAGCGATCCGCCGGGCCGCTTGCGGGAGGCGGCGAATCCGGCGAGCAGGATTGGTGACGCATGACTTCGGGAGCCAAGAACGGCCCTCACAGGGACGACCGGCGCCAGCGCCTCGCTGCCGAGCTGCGGGCGAACCTCGCCAAGCGCAAGGGCCAGGCGAGGGCCCGGGCCGCGTCCCAGGGCGAGGCGCCACGGCATCGCGGCCCGGATAAATCCGAGGAAAGCAATGCCTGAGCGTTTTTTCGCCGGTCTTGTCGCATAGAGTGAGTGCCGAGCAACCGCACGGGGCACGCACGCATGGACCGCATCAGCATCGTCGGCGGCAAGGCGCTGAACGGCAGCCTGCCCATCTCTGGCGCCAAGAACGCGGCGCTGCCGCTGATGATCGCCGCGCTTCTCACCTCGGACCGGCTCACGCTCAAGAACGTCCCCAATCTGGCCGACGTCAACACGCTTGCGCGCATCCTGCGCAACCACGGCGTCGACCTCGCGGTCGACGGCAAGCGGGCGGATCCCTCCCCCTACCTGGGCGAGACGTTCCATCTCACGGCGCGCGATATCGTCGACACCACGGCCCCCTACGAGATGGTGAGCCGCATGCGCGCCAGCTTCTGGGTGCTGGGCCCCCTCCTCGCCCGCTGCGGCGAGGCGCGCGTCTCCATGCCCGGCGGCTGCGCCATCGGCACGCGCCCGGTCGATCTGCATCTGCTGGGTCTCAAGGCGCTGGGCGCCGAGATCGATATCGACGGCGGCTATGTGGTCGCCCGCGCCCCGAAGGGCCTGCGTGGCGCGCGCATCACCTTCCCCAAGGTGTCGGTGGGCGCCACCCACGCGGTGCTGATGGCCGCTGCCCTCGCCAAGGGCGAGACGGTGATCGAGAACGCGGCGCGCGAGCCCGAGATCGGCGACGTCGCCGAGTGCCTCGCGAAGATGGGCGCGCGCATCGAGGGGATAGGCACCTCGACGCTTCGGATTGCCGGCGCCGGCCGGCTGGAAGGCGCAACCCATACCGTGCTTCCCGACCGCATCGAGACCGGCACCTATGCCTTCGCGGTGGCGGCGGCCGGCGGCGACGTGGAGTTGCGCGGCGCCCGCAAGAACCTGCTCGAGACGGCCTTTGCAGCCCTCGAGCAGACCGGCGTCGCCATCACCGAGACGCCGCATGGCGTGCGCATCGCCCGCAACGGCGCCGGCTTGCAGCCGATCGAGATCGAAACCCAGCCCTTCCCCGGCTTCCCCACCGACTTGCAGGCACAGCTCATGGCCTTGATGACGCGGGCGCAAGGCACCAGCATCATCCGCGAAACCATCTTCGAGAACCGCTTCATGCACGTGCAGGAGCTGGCCAGGCTCGGGGCGGACATCCAGCTTCAGGGGGACACCGCCACGATCAGGGGCGTCAAGCAGCTGCGCGGCGCCCAGGTGATGGCCACCGATCTGCGCGCCTCCGTATCCCTGGTCATCGCCGGCCTGATGGCGGAGGGCAAGACCACCATCAACCGCGTGTATCACCTCGACCGCGGCTTCGAGCGCCTCGAGCAGAAGCTGTCCGGGTGCGGCGCCAGCATCGAGCGCCTGGTGAGCGGTTAACGGCGGTGCCGGACCATCGGCGACCGACACCTCTGGCCGTCATATGTAGATTTGGCTTTTGGCCCCCGGGCCGGCGTGTATACGCCCCCCTTACAATGGCGGGCGGGCTTCGCTATCACGGTGTCGGCGGCCGGGTGCCGCCACGCGAGGACATCTGCCCATCATGGCCGAGCTGAAGCTGATCGCCTTCGACGCCGACGACTTGTCGGTACTGTCGGCGCACCTGCAGGATGCAGTGCTGAAGGTCGGCGACATCGCCTACCTCCCGCGCGAGCGCCGTTTCGCCGCCATCGGCAATCGCTTCGATTGGGCGGACGCCTTGGAGCCCGCCAACGGCAAGGCCAAGGCCTATGCGCGCCGGCGTACCGCGCTGCGCTTCGAGCGCGTGCTCGGTGCACAGGTGCAGGGCCTCGATCTCGCCCGCAAGGAGCAGGTCGTCTCCCTGCTGGCCATCGGTTTCGAGCCGATGGAGGCGCCCGAAGGCAAGGTGACGCTGCACTTTGCCGACGGCGTCGCCATCCGGCTGCATGTCGAGTGCATCGAGGCCGAGCTCAAGGACCTCGGGCCTGTGTGGAGCGTGGCCTCCATGCCCGCGCACCCTGCCGAGGAGCCGCCCCGGCGCGAGACCTGACGCCCGAGACGTACATGCCCACCCGACTTCACACCGCCGACGCCAGCTTCGAGGCCGCGTTCACGCGTTTCCTTGCCGGCAAGCGCGAGGTCGCCGAGGACGTCGACGCGGTGGTGCGCGACATCATCGCCCGTGTACGCAAAGACGGCGACGCCGCGCTCATCGAGCTGACGCAGCGCTTCGATCGCCTCGACCTTTCGGCTGGCGGCATCCGCATCAGTTCCGATGAGATCGCCGCGGCCGCGGCAGCGTGCGACCGCGAGACGATGACCGCCCTGGAGCTGGCCCGCGACCGCATCGAGAGCCATCACCGCCGCCAGCTTCCGGCCGACGACCGCTACCAGGACGCGCTGGGCGCCGAGCTTGGATCGCGCTGGACGGCAATCGAAGCGGTCGGCCTCTACGTGCCGGGTGGGCTCGCCAGCTACCCAAGCTCCGTTCTCATGAACGCCGTGCCGGCGAAAGTGGCCGGCGTGCCGCGCATCGCCATGGCGGTGCCCTCGCCGGACGGCCAGATGAACCCCCTGGTGCTGGCTGCGGCACAGCTGGCCGGCGTCGGCGAGATCTATCGCATTGGCGGGGCGCAGGCGGTGGCGGCCTTGGCCTATGGCACCGAGAGCGTGGCGCCGGTGGCCAAGATCGTAGGCCCCGGCAACGCGTACGTGGCGGCGGCCAAGCGGCAGGTGTTCGGCACCGTCGGCATCGACTCCATCGCCGGGCCGTCGGAGGTGCTCATCATCGCCGACCGGCACAACGACGCGGAGTGGCTGGCAGCCGATCTGCTGGCGCAGGCCGAGCACGACACCGCGGCCCAGGCCATCCTGATCACCGACGATGCCGCGCTCGCCGGGTGCGTGGAGGCGGCCGTCGGGCGCCAGCTTGCGGCCCTGCCGCGCGGCAATATCGCCGGCGCGAGCTGGGAGGCATTCGGAGCGATCATCCTCGTCAGGTCCCTCGACGAGGCCGTGCCGCTCGCCGACCGCATCGCCGCCGAGCACCTGGAGATCGCCACCCGCGATCCGGAGACGCTGGCTGGCCGCATCCGCAACGCCGGCGCCATTTTCATGGGCGCGCACACACCCGAGGTCATCGGCGACTACGTGGCAGGCAGCAACCACGTGCTGCCGACCGCGCGCAGCGCGCGCTTCTCCTCAGGGCTGAGCGTGCTCGATTTCATGAAGCGCACGTCCATCCTGCGCCTCGATGCCGGCGCGCTGGCGAGCCTGGCGCCGGCGGCCATGCGCCTGGCCCGCGCCGAGGGTCTGGAGGCCCACCGTCGCAGCGTCGCCATCCGGCTCGGCGACAAGGACCTGCCATGAGGGGCCCCATGTTCGAGCCCCCGGAGTTCGACCCCAATTCGAACGACAGGCTCACCGCCATCACCTTCGACGAGGCCTCGATCCGTCGCGGCACCTCCAACATCGAGCACGAGCGCGAGGTGGCCGTGTTCGACATCCTGGAAGGCAACCGCTTCGCCGTGGAGGGCCGCGACCAGGGGCCCTACACCCTCAAGCTCGCCATCGTCGAAGACCGGCTGGCGTTCGCGGTCGGCCATCAGGGCAGCGAGGAGACCTTCACGTTCGTGCTGTCGCTGACGCCGCTGCGGCGGATCATGAAGGACTACTTCGTCGTCTGCGAAAGCTACTACCAGGCCATCCGCACGGCGCCACCCTCGCGCATCCAGGCCATCGACATGGGCCGCCGTGCCCTGCACGACGAGGGCAGCGCCGTGCTGGTGGAGCGCCTCAAAGGCAAGATCACCGTCGACCGCGACACGGCACGGAGGCTGTTCACGCTCATCTGCGCCCTGCACTGGAAAGGTTGACGGTGCAGCGCGGGGGCGAGCGCGGACTGCCGGGAGCGGTGCTCTTCGTCTGCACGATGAACTCGGTCCGCTCGCCGATGGCAGCCGCCATCCTCAGCCATCTTGCAAACCGCAGGATCTACGTGCAGTCGGCGGGCGTGCGCGCCGGCGGCACGGATGCATTCGCCGCAGCGGCCATGGAGGAAATCGGCATCGACATCACGCGCCACACGCCGCACACGCTGCGCGACCTCCACGACACCTCCTTCGACCTGATCGTGACCCTGTCGCCGGAGGCGCACCACCAGGCCCTCGAGCTGACGCGGACCATGGCCGTCGATGTCGAGTACTGGCCGACCTTCGATGCCACCTTGATGATCGGCCACGGCAGCCGCGAGCAGATCCTCCAGGCCTATCGCGACGTGCGCGACCAGCTCTTCAGGCGGATCAAGGAGCGGTTCGGCTTCGAGGGCGGCCCGGCGGTGTAGTCGCCCGCCTACTCGAAGGCCTTGTCGACGGGCACCCGGTAGCCGTTGGCCAGCCGGTTCGTCTCGTTCGCCATGCCGACCACGCTCATCAGGTCGCCGAACATCGCTTCCGTCATGCCGGCCTTGCGGGCTCCCGCCGTGTGGCTGGCGATGCAGTAATTGCACCCGTTGCTCACGCTCACCGCCACGTAGATGAGCTCCTTGGTCAGCGCATCGAGCGCGCCCGGCGCCATCACCTCCTTGACGCTGGTCCAGGTGCGCTCCAGCAGTGCCGGGTCGCGCGCCAGGTACTTCCAGAAGTTGTTGACGTCGGGAACGTTGCGCGAGGCCTTGATGTCATCGAATACCGCGCGCACGCGGGCGGAGGCCTTGGCGTATTCGATCGGCTGCGGCTTGCTCATGGTCCTCTTCCTTCGGCTGAAGCGCGTTGCGCCCAGTGTAGTCGAATCGGAGCCATGCGTGGGGGAGCCGAGAGGCGGGAAAAAAGTGCCGGGCCGGTCCTTTACGGTCGGCCTTGCAAGTCCAGTATTCCGCCTCTTCTTGGGTATTGGCCCGGTCCGACGTCTTGACCCCGGGGGGCTGGGGGGCTGAGAATTCCGGAGCCTCGCCGCGGACCGGGCCGAGAGGCAACGATCAGACCTTCGCAGGTTATTTGGGCCGTTCGTTGACCAAGCCGGGGCTTGGCCGCGACGTCATTCGGGCGGAAGCAAGGTACCGGTACGAACGCCCATGGCGCAGAGTTGGCAGGTGCCCTGTGACGGTCGACTCCCGTGCGTCACCTCTGCTGCTTCAACCTCCTGAAATAGACCAATAATCCGGCACAGCTCACGCTGTCGGGCACTTGCATGCACCGGGGTGGAGGGCGCAGTCTCGCAAGCCCGACGCCTTCCGGCTCGACCGACATCACTAATGGGAGTGCAAGACCGTGGCCGAGCCCGGCGACCGCAACACCGACACTGCGCCCTGGGAGCGGGAGGAGATCCTGGAGCTCGCCGAGCGCTCGGCCGGCATCGGGGTGTGGGATGTCGACATGTCGACGGGACTGCTGCGCGGGCGTCCGCAGCTCTTCCAGCTCCTCGGCCTGTCGCCGACCGCCGGCTCCGTCCCCATGGACGACCTGCGCGCCATGCGCCATCCCGACGACCGCGACCGCGTGGCCGACGGCCTGCAGCACGTGCTCGACAGCGGCAGCGACTTCTACGAGGTCGAGTTCCGGATCATCCGGCCTGACGGCGAGGTGCGCTGGATCTTCCGTCGCGGACGCATCGTGCGCGACCGGCGCGGCAAGCCTATCCGCTACAGCGGCGTCGACATGGACATCACGGAGCGCAAGGCTGCCGAGGCGGCACTCACCGAGAGCGAGCGCCGCTACAGGACACTGGTCGACAACGCCAGCGACATCGTCGTGACGACCGATCTCGACATGCGGGTCACCTCGATCAATCCGGCCGTCGAGCGCGTGCTCGGCTATGCGCCGGAGGAAGTCATCGGCACCCTGCTCAGCCAGTACGTTCCGGCCGAGGAGCTCGCCAAGCACCAGGAGATGCTGGCCCGCAAGTTCGAAGGCATCGAGACGACGCGCTACGAGACCGACTTGCGTCGCAAGGACGGCCATCGCTCGGCCGTGGAGGTCAACTCCAAGCTGGTGCTCGACGCGCTCGGCCAGCCCGTCGGCGTGCACTCCATTGCCCGCGATATCACCGAGCGGCGCAACGCCGAGGCGCGGCAGATGCTGCTGCTGCGCGAGCTGCAGCATCGCACCAAGAACATTCTGGCCGTCGTGCAGTCGATCGTCCTCAACACGCTGACACACGGCCACGATCTTGCCAGCGCGCGCGAGGCCATCGTCGGCCGCCTGCAAGCCATTGCCCGGGCGCAGGAGTTCGTCGCTTCGGGCAAGTCGGGCGGCGCACCTTTGCGAGAGCTGATCGAGGGTCAGCTCGCCACGTTCACGGGCCGCGCACGGGTGGAAGGGCCGCCGATCTTCGCCGGCGCCCCGTTCGCGCAGATGTTTGCCCTCGTCATCCACGAGCTGGCCACCAATGCCTCCAAGTACGGCTCGTTGTCTCAGCCCGGTGGGCGCATCGACATCGCCTGGGCGATCAAGCCGGGCGCGACGGAGCCCCTGCTCGCCTTCTCGTGGATGGAGCGCGATGGCCCACCGGTCGCACCGCCCAAGAACAAGGGCTTCGGCAGCCGGCTCATACTTGCCGCCTTGTCCGGCACGCCGACGGTGTCCTTCGGTCAGCAGGGCTTCGAATATACGATCGACGTGCCGCTCGCCGACGTCGTGCGCACGAGCCGGCCGCTGCCCGGCGCCGAGGAGACCGCGCGCTGAGGATCGTCAGCCGCCGCGTGCCGTGACATTGCGCAGATGCGCTTGCGGATTGCCGGGGTGAATGAACTCCCACGGCGACACCTCCTGCCCCTGCGGCACGCTCACCTCGATGAGAACGGGCTTTGTCGCGCCGATCGCCTTCTTCAGCACCGGCTCGAGGGCCTCGGGTGACGATACGCGGTGCGCCTCCACGCCGAACGCCTTCGCCAGGAGGAGAAAATCCGGATTGTCCAGCACCGACCCGATCACGCGGTTGCCAAACGTGGTGCGCTGGTCGCGCAGCACGTTGCCGAAAGCGTTGTTGTTGAAGAGCAGGGTCACGAGAGCGATGCCGTATTGTGCCGCCGTCGCGAGCTCCTGCACGGCGAACATGAAGCCGCCGTCGCCCGTCAGCGACACGACCGGCTTGCCCGGGTGCGCCGCCTTCACCCCGAGCGCCGTCGGAAAGCCGAAGCCCAGCGTGCCCTGGAAGCCTTCGCTGATGTAGGTGCGCGGCGCGTAGACCGGATATCCGAAGTACGAAGTGAACCCCATCTGGCTCACCTCGATGACGAGCAGGCCATCGCGCGGCAGCACGGCGCGGACGACATCGAGGTAGGCGAGCTGCGGCTGCACCTTCTGATACGCAGCCCGCGCCTCGGCCTTGGCTGCCGCGATACGCGCGGTTGCCTCGCTCTTCTCGGCCGTCGAGGCGGCCTTCCCGCCCGCCTTGCGCCCGCCGCGCAGCCGGCGCACCGCCGCCAGCAGCGCTCGCGTGCCGGCATCGGCATCGGCGACGATGCCGGCATGCGGCACCAGGCGGCGCATCTCGGCCGGGTCGACGTCGATGCGGACGAGATGGGGCGGGGCCTGCGGCCGGTCGACCATCGTCATCATTCCGGTCCAGCGCATGTATGGCATCTCGACGCGGCTGCCGATGCCGATCAGCGCATCGGTCTCAGGCCAGAGCCGATAGGCGGCATAGGAGGACACGCCGAGCGCATGGTCCTCCGGCACTACGCCACGGCCGCCGCGGAAGGCCGCCACAGGTGCGCCAAGCTCGGCGGCCAGCGCGCGCACGGCCTCGCCCGCATGCTGGGCGCCGCTGCCGGTCATGATCATGGGCCGGCGCGCCGCGGCCACGAGCTTGGCGGCGGCCTCCACCTCCAGCGGCGACGGCAACGGTGTGCGCGGGATGACGGCGGGCCCGAGCGGCTCGACATTGCCCGTGGCGGCCATCGTGTCCCATGCCATCTCCACGGCGACGGCTCCGGGGCGGCCAGACAGCATCTGGCGAAAGGCCTCGTTGATGACGGCCGGCACATCGGCCGGCCGCTCGATCCGCGCCGACCACTTCGTCAGCGAGCGCAGCGTGGCGAGCTGTTCGGGAAGCTCGTGCAGGTGCCCGCGCCCGCGGCCGAGAAACGCCGACGGCACCTGCCCGGTGATGCAGAGCACGGGCGCGCAGCAGCCGTGCGCCGTGCAGAGCGCAGCGGCCGCGTTGAGGATGCCCGGCCCCGGCACCACGGCGAACACGCCCGGCCGGCCCGTGGATCGCGCGTAGCCGAAGGCCATGTACCCGCATGCCTGCTCATGCCGGGCGCCGATCGTGCGGATGTCGCGGCTGCGCTGCTGCAGGGCATCGAACAGCGCATAGAGCTGGGCGCCCGGCAGGCCGAATACGGTGTCGACACCATTGGCAACCAGCGCATCGACGATCGCCATGCCGCCGGTCATGGTTGCGGGCTTGGCCTTCTGCATTCTTCACCTGTGTGCGGGCTGGGGGTCGACGGGCTGCGGGCATGCTAGGCTATTTCGGGTTCCGGCGCATGCGGTGCGCCCCCGGACAGAGCCTGGAAAGCCGCGATGCGCGACAAGACAGTGCTGATCACCGGATCTACCGACGGCGTCGGCCGTTACGTGGCGATCGCCCTCGCCAGGCGCGGCGCGAAAGTGCTGATCCACGGCCGCGACACGGCGCGTGCCCGCGCGGTGATGACGGAAATCGCCAACGCCGGCGGCATCGCCGAGTTCTACCCTGCCGACCTCGGCTCGCTCGCCGAGGTGCGTGCGCTCGCCGACGTCATCACCGAAGACCATGCGCGGCTGGATCTGCTCATCAACAATGCAGGGTTGGGCACGCGCAGTGGTGGGCCGCACCGGCGCGCAAGCGCCGACGGCCATGAGCTGCGGTTCGCCGTGAACTATCTGGCGGGCTTCCTGCTTACGCGCATGCTCCTTCCGCTCATGCGCAGGAGCACGCCGGCGCGCATCGTCAACGTGGCATCGGCCGGACAAGCCCCGATCGACTTCGACGACGTCATGCTGGTGCGCCGGTATGACGGGGCGCAAGCCTACATGCAGAGCAAGCTGGCGCAGGTCATGTTCACCATCGACCTGGCCGAGGAGCTGGCGGGCAGCGGCATCACCGTCAACGCCTTGCACCCCGCGACCTACATGGCAACGACCATGGTGCGCGAAGCCGGCGTGTCGCCGGCGAGCACCGTCGAGGAAGGCGCACAGGCCATTCTCAACCTTGCCCTGTCAGCGGCGCTCGAGGGTCGCAGCGGCCTCTACTTCGACCGGCTGCAGGAGACCCGCGCCAACCCCCAAGCCTACGACGCCGGCGCCCGCCGGCGACTGCGCGAGCTGAGCTTGCGTCTCACGGGGCTGGCGTAGACGGTCGATACGACCTCCTCCTCGAAATCGAGCGCGGCCAGTTTGCACATAAGCCACCCGCGCAGGCACCGGGACGAGTAGATCTTGCGGCTGATCGTAAGGACAGCCTTGGCCCTCGTGTCCTCTGTGCCATGGCGGCGGCATTTGCCCCTTCCCTACGGCAGCGGAGGCGTGCGAAACCCGGAGAACTGGGCCCCCGGGGAGACAAGCACCATGCTGACCATCTACGGCGTCTACCGCTCGCGCGCATCGCGCAACATCTGGCTTGCCAACGAGCTCGGCATCCCGTTCAAGCACGTCCCGGTAATGCAGCTCTACCGGCTGACGCCGGAGGCCGCCGAGAAGACACTGCACACCAAGAGCCCGGAGTTCCTGAAGGTCAACCCGAACGGGCACATCCCCGCCATCGACGATGACGGACTGGTTCTCAACGAGTCCCTGGCCATCAACCTCTATCTCGCCAGGAAGCACGGCGGTCCGCTCGCGCCCGCAGACCTGGCCGAGGAAGGGCAGATGTCGATGTGGGCGTTGTGGGCCGCCATCGAGGTCGAGCCGCACTCGATCCAGGTGCTCTATCACCGCGCCGCCAACAAGCCGGAGGAGCGCGATCCCAAGATCGCCGCCGCGGCCATCGACGCCCTGCGGGGGCCCTTCGCGGTGCTCGATAAGACGCTTGCCGCGACCGGCTACATGGTCGGCGGGCGCTTCACGGTCGCCGATATCAACACGGCAGAGGTGTTCCGCTATGCCATGCCGGCACCGGAGCTGTTCGAGGCTGCGCCGCGCGTCAAGGCCTGGCTCGCCGCTTGCCAGTCGCGACCTGCCTACAAGTCGATGATGGCCACGCGCGAGAAGGAACCGGCGTAGGATCGTCCGGCGCAATAGCGAAGCGCATTGCGCCTATGCAGCCATCCAACGGTGCAATGCGGCTTCGCTATTGCACCCTGCGGGGACCGAGCGTGCCGCAACCTCGCATCCTGATTGCCGGCGCCGGCATCGGCGGGCTGACGGCTGCCTTGGCCCTGCTGCAGCGCGGCTTCGAGGTGGCGATCTTCGAGCAGGCCGCTGAGTTGCATGAGCTCGGTGCCGGCATTCAGCTCGGGCCCAACGGATCGCGCATTCTGATCGGGCTCGGCCTCGGCGAGGCCATGCGCCGGGTGGTGGCAGAGCCGGCGGGCAAGGAAGTCCGGCTCTGGAACACAGGCGAGACCTGGAACCTGTTCGACCTCGGCCGCGATTGCCGTGAGAGGTTCGGCGCACCCTACTGGATGGTGCATCGCGGCGACTTCCATCGCGTGCTGCGCGAAGCCGTGGAGGCTGCCAGTCCCGGCTCCGTGCACCTCTCCTCCCGCGCGGTCGCCTGCAGGGAGCGCGAAAGGACGATCGCTCTGCAGCTCGCTGACGGGCGGGAGGTCGAAGGGAATGTCGTCATCGGCGCCGATGGCGTGCACTCCCGGATGCGGGCTCACCTCTTCGACGCCGCCAGGCCTCGATTCACCGGGTTGATGGCCTGGCGCGGAGTCGTTCCCATCGAACGGCTGCCGGCGGAGCTGCGCCGCCCCGTCGGTGCCAACTGGCATGGGCCGGGCGGGCACGTCGTCACCTATCCGCTGCGCGGCGGCTCGCTGCTCAATTTCGTCGGTGTCGTCGAGCGCAACGATTGGTTCGGCGAAGCATGGATGGAGCAGGGATCGAAAGAGGAATGTGCGACCGACTTCGCCGGCTGGCACCCGCTCGTGCACGCCATCATCGACAGCCTCGACGCTGCCTACAAATGGGCACTCATCGGCCGCGCGCCGATGACAGCATGGAGCCGTGGCCGCGCCACCCTGCTCGGCGACGCCTGCCATCCGACGCTGCCGTTCATGGCGCAGGGCGCCATCATGGCCATGGAGGACGGCGTGATCCTCGCCCGCTGCCTCGAGGCCCAAGGCGATGACATACCGGCCGCATTGCAGCGCTACGAAAGCCTGCGCCTGGAACGCACCACGCGGGTCGTGCTCGGGTCTGCCGCCAACACGCAGCGGTTCCACAACGCCGTGCTGGCCGACCCGGTCGAGGCGCCCCGCTACATGACACGCGAGTACCCGCCCGATCGCGGCCGCACGCTCTACGACTGGCTGTTCGAGTACGACGCGCTGACGGCCCCGATCTGACGCGGGCAATTCAAGCGGGCAGACCACCTACCCGGCGACGGGGAGCCGCTTGCGCAGCCCCGCGGCGGCCTGCAGCACGCGGTGACGGAACTGGAGGCGACATCGGCTCCTCGTACTGCCCGGCTCAGAAGGGGTTGGTGACGATGCCGCCGTCGGCGCGCAGGGCGGCGCCGTTGGTGGCGCTCGACGCCTTCGAGCAGACGTAGCAGATGAGGTTGGCCGCTTCCTCGGGCGTTGCGTAGCGCTGCAGCAGCGATTGCGGCCGCCGCTCCGTGAAGGTTCGCGCGGCAAGCTCGTCGGCGGTCGTGCCCATGGTCTTGGCGCGCGCCGCCAGGCGCACCGGCGCCATCTCCACCCAGGTCGGCCCCGGCAGTACCGAGTTGACGGTGATGTTGGTGCCCTTGGTCATCTCCGCCGCACCGCGGGCGACGATCAGTTGGGCGCCCTTGGAGAAGCCATAGTGCACCATCTCCTTCGGCACGAAGATGGCGGACTCGCTCGACACGAACACCACCCGTCCCCAGGCCTTCTCGTCCAGCATGCGCTTCAGGTAGTGGCGCGTGAGACGAACCCCGCTCATCACGTTCACCTCGAACATGCGCGCCCAGTCCTCGTCGGGCGTGTCGAAGAAGGGTTTCGGCTCGTAGACGCCGAGGTTATTGACAAGGATGTCGACCACCGGAAAGCGCGCGATGACCTGAGCGCAACCCGCGGCCGTGCCGAGATCGCAGGCCGCAGCCTCGACCTTCGCGGCGGGCGCGGCCGACCTGACCTTGCCTATCGCCTCGCCGACGGCCGCCTCGCTCCGGCCGTTGACAATGACGGCCGCGCCCATCCGCGCCAGGCCGATCGCGGTCGCCAGCCCGATGCCGCGTGTCGAGCCCGTGACCAGGGCCAGCTTGCCGGTGAGATCGAGGTCCATTCGCGCATTGCTCCCAATTCTTGGCTGGTAGTTTGGGTCCAGCGTATAGCGCCCTCCGGCGCTCCGACAGGTCCTATATCGCATTGCCGTGCCGGGCGCTGACGGAAGGCCTATGACATGGCAGACACGGTTGCACGTTATTCCGTCGCGGCTGGCGGGAAATGCGCTCCCCTTCACCGGAGGAACACAATCGCGGGCGACCTTCCGATGGCGGCGCAATAATCTCATGCGCATGGCGAGCGCACGCTCACAGAGAACAGGAGGATCGCACCATGCAGAGTCGTGTCGTTGGCTTCAGTCTTCTCGCAATGATTGCCTTCGCGCCCGGAGCAGCGGCACAGGACGCGCAGAGCTGGTGCAAGTCGAAGTGGGGGCCGGAAGACGAGAAGGGAGCCGGCAATCTGCTGACACCGGAGCTGGCCCTGGAGGCGGCGAAGCTCGTCAAGACAGGCAAGGTCTACCAACTCGGCGTCGAGACGAACTCGAAGAGCCCGGCCTATCCTCCACGCGCCTTCAACATCACCATCGTCCAGCCGGGGCAAGTCGGCGGCAACGGGCTTGGGCCCACCAAGACCACATATAATGACGACATCATCGCCGGCTGGGTCGGCATCGGTTCGCAGCTGGACGGCCTCGGCCATATCGGCGTCGACCACGTCTACTACAACTGCAACAAGAGCTTGGAATTCGCCCAGGCCGACGGTCTCAAGAAGCTCGGCATCGAGAAGGTGCCCCCCTTCGTCACGCGCGGCATCGTGCTCGACATGACCGCCGTGACCGGCCAGAACCCGGTGCCGGCCGGTACTGCTTTCAACAAGAAGGAGATCGACGACGCGCTGGCAAAGCAAGGCATCCAGATCAAGAAGGGCGACGTTGTCCTTCTGCACACGGGCTGGCAGGACATGGCGGCCAGGGATGCCAAGGCTTTCATGGCCGGCGAGCCCGGGCTCGGCAAGGAAGGCGCCGAGTATCTCGTTTCCAAGGAGGTGGTCGCCGTCGGCGCGGACCAGTGGGGCCTTGAAGTCATCCCCTTCGAGAAAGGCGTCGGGGTGTTCGAGATTCACCAGATCCTGCTGCCAAGGAACGGCACCTACATCCTAGAAAACATGAATACAGGGCCTCTGGTCGCCGACAAGGCTTGGGAATTCATGTTCGTGCTCGGTCCTTCCCGCATTACCGGCGCCGTTCAAGCCATCATCAATCCCATCGCCATCCGGTGATGGAGCAATAAGCCGACTGCATTCCACGCTGGCGCAGGGTCAGGCCTGCGCCAGTCTGCTTTCAGGGATACGCACCGACGCGACAGGCACTCGCTTGAACGGCACCCTGTTTCAGGCTAACCAACGGGACACAACCCACGTCAGCCAGGGAAGCTCAGTCATGGCGCGTAAGAAGATCGCGCTGATCGGCGCAGGCATGATCGGCGGTACGCTTGCCCATCTCATCGGTCTCAAGGAGCTGGGCGACGTCGTCCTGTTCGACATCGTCGAGGGCATTCCCGGCGGCAAGGGCCTCGACATCTCGCAAGCGGGCGCTGTCGAAGGCTTCGACAGCGCGATCAAGCCCACCAACGCCTACGCCGACATCGAAGGCGCCGACGTGATCATCATCACGGCGGGCGTGCCGAGGAAGCCCGGCATGAGCCGCGACGACCTGCTCGGCATCAACCTGAAGGTGATGGACCAGGCGGGCGCCGGCATCAAGAAGTACGCCCCCAACGCCTTCGTCATCGTCATCACCAACCCGCTCGATGCCATGGTGTGGGCGCTGCAGAAGGCGTGCGGCCTGCCCAAGAACAAGGTGATCGGCATGGCGGGCGTGCTCGACACGGGCCGTTTCCGCACCTTCCTGGCCGAAGAGATGAAGGTCTCGGTCGAGGACGTCTCGGCGCTGGTGCTGGGCGGCCACGGCGACGACATGGTGCCGATCGCCCGCTACTCCACGGTCGGCGGCATTCCCCTGCCCGACCTCGTCAAGATGGGCTGGATCAAGCAGGAGCGTCTCGATGCCATCATCGACCGCACCCGCAAGGGCGGCGGCGAGATCGTCAACCTGCTGAAAACCGGCTCGGCCTTCTACGCGCCCGCCTCCTCGGCGATCCAGATGGCCGAGAGCTATCTCAAGGACAAGCGCCGCGTACTGCCCTGCGCCGCCTACCTCAACGGCGAGTACGGCGTGAAGGGCATGTATGTGGGCGTGCCGATCGTGATCGGCGCCAACGGCGTCGAGCGCATCGTCGAGATCGAGCTCAATGCTGCCGAGCGCGCCATGTTCCAGAAATCGGTAGAGTCGGTTAAGGGGCTGGTCGACGCCTGCACCAAGATCGCGCCGCATCTGGCCGGTTGAGGTTTCAAGGTTTGAATGATGCCACCTCGGCCTTGCGCCGAGGATCCAGGCTCCGGCGCAACTCCAATGGAGAGCATGCGGACCGCTGGATGGCCGGGACAAGCCCGGCCATGACGAGGTTGGGGCGGTGCAGCAAAGAGGGGATCGGTGAAAGTGTCCAAGAAAGCCATCACCTCGCCCAAGGCAAAGGCGATCGGCCCCTATTCCGCGGCCGTGGAAATCGGGGACCTGGTCTTCGTATCCGGCCAGATCCCGCTCGACTCCGCCACCGGCAAGCTGGTCGAGGGTGACATTTCCGCCCAGACCAAGCAGTCGCTCGAAAACCTGAAGACGATCCTGTCCGCTGCCGGCCTGACGTTCGCCCACGTGGTCAAGACCACGATCTTCCTCACCAGCATGGGCGACTTCGCCGCCGTCAACGAGGTCTACAAGGCTCACGTCGCCGAGCCGTATCCCGCCCGCTCCACCATCGCGGTTGCCGCCCTGCCCATGGGGGCAAAGGTCGAAATCGAGATGATAGCCGCGCGCAGCGCCGCCTGAATGAACCCACTGCCATTTCGGATGTGCCCATGAACGTTCACGAGTACCAGGCCAAAGAGCTGCTGCGCCAATACGGGGTTCCGCTGGCCCAGGGGGCGCCCGCTTTCACCGTCGAGGAGGCCGTCGCGGCGGCGCAGAAGCTGCCAGGCCCCGTGTGGGTGGTCAAGGCGCAGATCCACGCCGGTGGCCGCGGCAAGGGCAAGTTCAAGGAGGCCGGCGCGGGCGAGAAAGGCGGTGTGCGCATCGCCAAGTCGGCCGACGAGGTGAAGACGTTCGCAGCCCAGATGCTGGGCAAGACACTGGTGACGGTACAGACGGGGCCAGCCGGTCGCACCGTCAAGCGCCTCTTCATCGAGGAAGGGTGCGACATCGGCCGCGAGCTTTATCTCTCCGCTCTCGTCGACCGCGCCACCTCGCGCATCTCCTTCATCGCCTCCACGGAAGGCGGGATGGACATCGAGAAGGTGGCGCACGACACGCCCGACAAGATCGTCACCCTGTCGATCGATCCGGCCTCCGGCTATGCGGCCTTTCATGGCCGCAAGATCGCCGCCGCCTTGAAGCTCGAAGGCGATCAGATCGACCAGTGCGTCAAGCTGATCGGCCAGCTCTACGGGGCCTTCGTCGAGAAGGACATGAGCCTGCTCGAGATCAATCCGCTGGTGGTGACGAAAGCCGGCAAGCTTCTCTGCCTCGATGCCAAGATCAACTTCGAGGACAACGCCCTCTTCCGCCACAAGGACGTGCAGGCGCTGCGCGACATCGAGGAGGAGGACCCGGCCGAGGTCGAGGCCTCCAAGTACGATCTCAACTACGTGAAGCTCGACGGGCAGATCGGCTGCATGGTCAACGGCGCCGGCCTTGCCATGGCGACCATGGACATCATCAAGCTGTATGGGCTGGAGCCCGCCAACTTCCTCGACGTCGGCGGCGGCGCCAGCAAGGAGAAGGTGGCGGCGGCCTTCAAGATCATCCTGTCGGACCCGAACGTGAAGGGCATCCTGGTCAACATCTTCGGCGGCATCATGCGCTGCGACATCATCGCCGAGGGCGTGGTGGCGGCGGCCAAGGAGATGTCCATCACCGTGCCGCTGGTGGTGCGCCTGGAAGGCACCAACGTCGATCTCGGCAAGCAGATCCTTGCCCAATCGGGCCTCAAGATCGTGCCCGCCGACAACCTCGCCGATGCCGCCAGGAAGATCACCGACGAGGTGAAGAAGGCAGCTTGATCGAGCCCAAGCCGCGCGACCGGAGGCCAGCCCCATGCCTGTGAGCCAGCGCGTCGTGCAGGTGTGCCTGTTCCTGTTTGCGGCCATCGCCCTGTCCGGGGGCACGCTGCAAATGTACCTGGGCCAGCCCGAGACGACGCCGCGTCTGGACAACGTGCACCGCTTTCTGGCTGGCATCTATTTCGGCTGCGGGCTGATCTGCCTGTGGGCCGCCATTACCGTGCG
>DATFCC010000159.1:0-4080 GCA_035253505.1 Hyphomicrobiaceae bacterium | reverse complement strand
GGGAGTGCGTCGGCGCTCGGGTTACGGCGAAAGGCCGCCGGCCAGCGTGGGCACGTCGAGGGCGGTGAAGCCGTAGTGGCGCAGCCATCTGAGGTCCGCGGCGAACATGTCGCGCAGGTCGGGAATGCCGTACTTGAGCATGGCGATGCGATCGAGCCCCATGCCGAAGGCGAAGCCCTGGTACCGGTCGGGATCAAGGCCGCAGTTGCGGATGACGTTGGGGTGCACCATGCCGCTGCCGAGGATTTCGAGCCACTGCCCCGGCTTGCCGATGGCGGAGGCGTCGATGTCGACCTCCATGGAGGGCTCGGTGAAGGGAAAGTGCGAGGCGCGAAAACGCATGCGCACGCTCTCGACCTCGAAGAAGGCCTTGCAGAACTCCTCCAGGCACCACTTGAGATGGCCGAGGTGCGTAGTCTCGTCGATCACCAGGCCTTCGATCTGGTGGAACATGGGCGTGTGGGTGGCGTCGCTGTCGAGCCGGTAGACCCGCCCCGGCACGATGATGCGGATGGGGGGCTTCTGGGACAGCATGGTGCGGATTTGCACGGGGCTGGTGTGCGTGCGCAGCACCTTGATGACGCCGTTGGGGCCGGCCTCGTCCGATCCCGGCATGGAGCCCGCCATGTAGAAAGTGTCGTGCTCCTGGCGCGCGGGATGCTCCGGCGGAATGTTGAGCTTGGTGAAATTGTAGTCGTCGGTCTCGATGTCGGGGCCTTCGGCAACCGCGAAACCCATGTCGCCGAAGATCTCGACCACCTCGTCGAACACCTGGCTGACCGGATGGATGCGCCCGTCCAACAGGGGGCCGGTGCGGACGGGCAGGGTAATGTCGGCCTTCTCGGTGGCGAGACGGGCGTCGAGCGCGCCGCGCTCGAGTTCCGCCTTGCGGACTTCGAGCGCCTCGCTGATGCGCAGTTTCAATCCGTTGACCGCCTGCCCGAATACCTTGCGCTGGTCGCCAGGCATGGCGCCGAGCTGGGCCATCAGCTCGGGCACGCGGCCCTTCCTGCCCAACGCGGCGATGCGCACCCGCTCGATGGCGGCGAGGTCGGGGGCGGCGGCGATTTCGGCCGCGAGCGCAGTTTCGAGAGCGGCAAGGTCGGTCGTCAGGGTCATCCGGTGTCATCCCGGGCCTTGTGCCCGCTGATCCATGGATCAGCGGGCTGCGAACAGCGCTTGTTGCGTGCAACCTCGCAGCGGGGCGTTCGTGGCGGGGCTGGATCCCGGGGACGAGCCCCGGGATGACAGGTCACGCCGCCTTCTTGACCTGGGCGGCCGCCTGATCGACGAGGGCCTTGAACCCCGCGGCATCCTTCACGGCGAGGTCGGCCAGGACCTTGCGGTCGACGGTGATGCCCGCGAGCGCAAGGCCGTTGATAAATCGGCCGTAGGTGAGGCCGTGCTCGCGCACGGCGGCGTTGATGCGCTGGATCCAGAGCGCGCGGAAGGTGCGCTTCTTGCGCTTGCGGTCGCGGTAGGCGTACTGCATCGCCTTCTCGACCGCCTGCTTGGCGACACGGATCGTGTTCTTGCGGCGGCCGTAGTAGCCCTTGGCCTTCTTGAGGACCTTCTTGTGCTTGGCGTGGGCGGTGACGCCGCGCTTTACGCGTGCCATGAGTGAACTCCGTCGAGCGGGAACGAACCTTGCAATGCCTGCCGGCGAGGCGCGCCTCAGCGGGCGTAGGGCATGTACTTCTTGACGATGCGGGCGTCGCTGTCGCACAGCACCATGGTGCCACGCGCATTGCGGATGAACTTGGCCGTCCGCTTGATCATGCCGTGACGCTTGCCCTGGGCCGCCACCTTGACCTTGCCGGTGCCCGTCATCTTGAAGCGCTTCTTGGCGCCGCTCTTGGTCTTCAACTTGGGCATCGTGAACTCCTTTCGCTCGGGCCGGCTCGCATCCTGCGATGCGGCACTCCCTCGGGTGGCGTCGGCGCCGGGGGCGCCGGCCGCGCTTTGATACCCTTGCGGAGGTGCGGGCCGTTCTTGATTGATCTGATGGGCCGTCCGGCATGCCCGGTCGGGCGGCTTGCGGCCTTCTCTTAGTCCGAACACGCCGCCCGCGCAACGCCTTCCGCCATCAGGCGGCGCCTCAGCCTGAATTTTCTGACAGCAATTCGATCTGTCCGAAGCCCAGGTCCACCGGGGTATCGCGGCCGAATACCTGAACGGCCACTGTGACGGTCTGCTGGCCTACCTCCTTCACCTCGCCCCGCAAGCCGGTGAACGGACCGTCGATGACCCGTACGATCAGGCCCTGGCGCGGCTGACGATGCTTTCGCATGCGGCTCCTCCGTTCGTATGGCCTGTGATTGGAGCTTGCTGCCAAGCAGGCTCAAATCCCGTGGACAAGCCCCGGGATCGCGCCTTGTGAGGGTCGCCAGCTTGGCGGTGCGATCAGCGCGGCGCCAGCACCATCACCATCTGGCGGCCTTCCATGCGCGGCTCGGACTCCACCTTGGAGATGGGCTCGACGTCGGCCTTCACGCGCTGCAGAACCTGCCAGCCGAGCTCCTGATGGGCCAGCTCGCGGCCGCGGAAGCGCAAGGTGACCTTCACCTTGTCACCTTCCTCGAAGAAGCGCCTGATGGCCCGCATCTTCACGTCGTAATCGTGATCGTCGATGCTGGGGCGCATCTTGATCTCCTTGATCTCGACGGTCTTCTGCCGCTTGCGCGCCTCGGCGGCCTTCTTCTGCTCCTGGTATTTGAATTTGCCGTAGTCGAGAATCTTGGCCACCGGCGGATTGGCGTCGGGGGAAATCTCGACGAGGTCGAGCCCCACTTCGGTGGCTTTGGCGAGGGCGTCGGCGGTCGCAACGACGCCGACATTCTGCCCGGTATGATCGATGAGGCGGACTTCACGGACGCGGATATCTTCATTCATCCGCGGGCCGGCTGGCTCGCGCTCCGGCGCGGCTCTCATTGGACGACGTATGTTGCAGTCTCCATCGGTTGTTGTACGCGCGCCAAAGGGCTGGTCACGAATGGCCCAGGACGCCCAAATTCAGCGCAGCTCCAGAATCGGGAAGATAATAGCGCAAGTCAAGATTTTCACGCCGGCCCGCGGCTGCCCAGGGATGGGGATTCCTGTGTGGATGCTGACGTTTCTGCGAACCGGCGCCCGAGCGTGGTCGCCAGCAGCGTGTCGTAGACCGCGAGCGTCCGTTGCTGCAGTGCCTCCACGGTGAACTGCGCCAGCACGTGCCGCCGGGCGCGGGCCCCCATGGCCGCCCGCGCCGCCGTGTCCAACGCCAACGCCTGGCTCAGCGTCCGGCTCAGGGCCTGGGCGTCGCCCGGCGGCACGAGCCATCCGGTCGCGTTTTCGCCGTCCGTGACCACGGTCTCCGGCGGTGCCCCGATGGCGGTGGCGATAACCGGGCAGCCCATGGCGGCGGCCTCGATGGCGACGCGGCCGAAAGCCTCCGGTTCCGTGGAGGCGACGACGGCGACATGGGCTGTCAGGAAGGCCGCGGGCACGTCCTCGACGTGACCGGCGAAATGGATGTCGCCCCCGAGGCCTGCATCTGCAACTTGTCGTTGCAGCTCACTGACGTACCCGTGGCGGCCCTGCGCGTCGCCGGCCAGCACGACGGTCGCGCCGGCGAGCTGACCGGCCTGCTTCAGGCGGGAGGCGGCCTCGATGAGGACGCGCTGGCCCTTCCAGGCCGTCAATCTTCCCGCGAGCAGGACCACGGCCGTCGAAGCGTCGATGCCCCAGGCCCGGCGCAGGGCGCTGATCCGCTCGGGGGCGATGGCGGCCGGATCGAAGCGACGGGTGTCGACGCCGCGGTGGATGACGACGATGCGTTCGGCCGGGGTGCCGTAGCGCTGGGCGATGAGATTGGCCGTGAAGGCGGAGTTGGCGATGACCATGTCACCTCTCGCCATCACGCCGTTGTAGAGGCGCTTCGCCTTGTTGGTTTCACGGTAGGCGCCGTGATAGGTCGTGACGAACGGCACGCGCATGCGCCGCGCTGCCAGCAGCGCGCTCCAGGCGGGAGCGCGGCTGCGGGCGTGAACGAGGCCCACGCGCTCGCTGCCGATCATCCGGGCGATGGCGCGCGCGTTGGCA
>DATFCC010000158.1:0-17187 GCA_035253505.1 Hyphomicrobiaceae bacterium | reverse complement strand
CGGGGTTGACGCGCCGCCCAGCGCGCGCCAGAGCGCTGCGGCGCCCGCAAGCCCGAGCGCGGGGACGACCAGGGCGATCGCCTCGTAGCCGATGGCCAGGCCGAGCCCCAGGAGGCCGCCGGCGACGCCCCCGGCGTGCCTGTCGCTGAAGCTGCGGGTCAGATAGATCAGCCCGCCGACGGCGCACAGGATCTGCGCATTGTGATGGTCGATGCGGCCCGGCCGGAACTGCCCTAAGGCAACCCCACAGGTCAGCACGAAAAACATCGCGAACGCACCGGCAAGCGCGCCGCCCTGGCGATGCGCCTCGCGTGCAACGATCAGGCCCAGCACGAAAAAGAGTGCCAGCGGCCAGGCAATCCGTGCCGCCAGTTCGGCTGTGCCGGAGCCGAGCAGCGGCGTCAGCCCGCCGACCAGCAGCGCCAGGGGCAGGTCGATCAGACGCGACCAGTGCGAGACCAGGGCATCGGGTGCGCCGATGCGCGGCAGCGTGGTGTCGAACCAGGGGGCGCCGCCGAGCAGTTCGCGGACCGTAACGAGACGCACTGCATCGTCCGTGTCGCCGAGCCAGTCCGACAGCGGCACCTGCGATCCCGTCAGCGTCGCCGCGCAAAGCGTTGCGGTCGCCAGCAGCGCAAGAGCCGCCGGCATCGGAAGCCATCGCGGCAGGGTCAGCCGGCGCGGCAGGGCCGCTGAAGCCTGGATCGCCATCGCGCTTTCCCGACCCGTCCCACGAAGCTGTTGGCGCTCGAATTCTTGAATCTCGGCGTGCGGGCGCTCATGCGGCGAGAGCTGGCCGCCTGCCCACCCGACTGAGCGCACAGCATAGGCTCAACTCCATTAGGGGTGCGTAAACGAATTGCGTCCGCGGAGGCGCGGCACCCGCCCGCCACCGGCAACCGATTCTTCAGCCTTTCTTCCTATCGTCGGTCCGGCGTTGGGGACGAACGCGGCTCGGCACTGTGCCTGAGGCTCCGTCCGCACGTGGCGGCGCTGAAGTCAGTCGAGGAGCCCCATGTCCCATTCGGACGTGTTTGTCATTGGCGCGGGGCCGGCCGGGCTCACTGCGGCCTATCTGCTCACCAAGAGCGGTGTTTCCACGACCGTCATCGAGGCTGACCCGGCCTACGTCGGCGGCATCAGCCGCACGGCCAGCTACAAGGACTTCCTGTTCGACATCGGCGGTCATCGCTTCTTCTCCAAGTCGAAGGAGGTGGTCGACCTGTGGAAGGAGATCTTGCCCGACGATTTCATCGAGCGCCCGCGCCTGTCGCGCATCTACTACAACGGCAGCTACTTCTCATATCCGCTGAAGGCGTTCGAGGCGCTGAACAACCTCGGCTACGTGGAGTCGGCGCTGTGCGTGCTGTCCTATCTGCACAAGCAGGCTTTCCCGACGGCCAAGCCGGCGAGCTTCCACGACTGGGTGGCCAACCAGTTCGGGGAACGCCTGTTCTCGATCTTCTTCAAGACCTACACCGAGAAGGTGTGGGGGATGAGCTGCGACGAGATCTCGGCCGACTGGGCGGCCCAGCGGATCAAGGGGCTGGATCTGTGGAGCGCGATGTCGAATGCGCTGCGCAACTCGCTGCCGCAGGCTGGCGCGGCGAAGAAAGGCCCACAGACAATCAAGACGCTGATCGACTCCTTCCAGTACCCGCGCAAAGGCCCCGGCATGATGTGGGACGCTGCCGCGGCCAAGACCAAGGCCCAGGGCGGTGCCATCCACATGGGAACGTGCCTGGAAAGCCTGCGCTGGGACGAACGCACGCAGCTCTGGACCATCGGCGTCAACACGCCCGAGGGCGACTGGAAGCCCTACACGGCCCGTCACGTCATCTCTTCGGCACCCATCCGCGAGCTGGTCTCCAGCATCTGCCCCAACCCCGCATGTACGGCCGCCGCCGACAATCTGCGCTACCGCGATTTCCTCACCGTCGCGCTCATCGTGGACAAGCCCGACCTCTTCCCCGACAACTGGATCTACATCCACGAGCCGAGCGTGAAGGTTGGCCGCATCCAGAACTTCCGCTCCTGGTCGCCCGAGATGGTGCCCGACAGCAAGCTCGCCTGCCTCGGCCTTGAATACTTCTGCTTCGAGGGCGACGGGTTGTGGACCTCGACAGATGCCGAGCTGATTTCCCTGGCCAAGAAGGAGCTGGCCCAAATCGGCCTCGCCAGCGAGGCCGAGGTCAAGGACGGCTGCGTCGTGCGCCAGAAGAAGGCGTATCCGGTCTACGACGAGAGCTACAAGGCCAACGTCGATACGATCCGCACCGAGCTGGCGGAGAAGTTCCCGACCCTGCACCTGGTCGGCCGCAACGGCATGCACAAGTACAACAACCAGGATCACGCCATGATGACGGCGATGCTGACCGTCAAGAACATTCTGGCAGGGAAGACGGTCTACGACGTGTGGAACGTCAACGAGGACGCCGAGTATCACGAATCCGGCGCCGCCGGCGAACGCGAGGCACTGGCCAGCGTGCGGATGGTGCCGGCACGCGTCGGCGCACGCTGATCCGGTCGTGCCGGGGGCACCCGACAGCGCAGGCCGCGGGCCCATCCCGGCATCACCGGCGTCCATCTGGCCCATCGTGCAGCGGCTCAGCGGATTGGCGCACCTGGCACCACAGCTTGCCTGGTACGCGCTGGCCAGCGTGCTGGCGCTGACCCTCGACTTCACTCTGTTCCTGGTGCTGACCAATGCCGGCGTCCAGCCCGCGCTGGGCGGCGTGCTGGGCTACGCCGCGGGGACCGTGCTCCACTATCTGCTGTCCGTACGGCTCGTGTTCGACGCGGGCGCGACCGGCAAGCTCCACGGCCGCCTGTTTGCCGAGTTTGCGGTCACGGGCGTGAGCGGCATGGCCATGACCGCCCTCGTCATCGCGGCGGCCACCGGCCTTGCGGGACTGCACCCGCTGGCCGCCAAGGTGATGGCGGCCGGGGTCAGCTTTCTGTTCGTATTCGCGCTCCGGCGCGGGCTCGTCTTCTCGCGCGCCGCACCGCCCCAAGGCGACAAGTGCGCACCGGCGGATGCCCGCTCGCTGCAGGAGGGGCTTGCTCGAAGGCTTGCGATGGCTTCACCGGGGTATCCCATCTACGCCTGGTGCACGGTGGCCGGCGCCGCCTTTTTTGCTTCCGCAGAGATCGCCTACTTCCTGTTCTCGCCGCTCCCCTCGTTCCACCTGCCCTCGGTCGACGGCTTCGGCGGGACCGCGATCGGTCGCGATTTCCTCAACGCCTGGATGGGCGGCCGCGCTGCGCTCGGCGATGGCCCCGCCGCCTGGTTCGACGCGCACGCCTACAACGAGGCACTGCGCGCGATCGTGGCCATCAAGGAGACCTACTACTGGTCCTATCCTCCGCACGTGCTGTTGTTCATCTGGCCGCTGGGGCTCATGCCCTACCTTGCGGCCTTCGCCGCATGGACGCTTGCCGGCTTCGCGCTCTTCCTCTTCGCGGCTGCCCGCGGAGGCGTCCGCCGCGAGCATCTGTGGTTCGTCGCCGTGGCGCCGGCGGTCGCCGTCAACGTCCTGATCGGGCAGAACGGATTTTTCACCGCTGCGCTCCTCATCGGCGGGCTGACGAGCCTCGACAAGCGCCCGCACTTGGCCGGTGTCCTGTTCGGCTGCCTCAGCATCAAGCCGCAACTCGGCCTGCTGTTGCCGCTGATGCTGTTGGTGTCCGGCCGTTGGCGCGTCATCGCCTCAGCGGCAGTGACCGCGGCAGGTCTGATCGCGGCGACGTCCTTCCTCTACGGCCCCGGCATATGGTGGGCCTATCTGGACAGCGTCGTGCCGGCGCAGCGGATGCTGCAGGAGCACGGCGGCGGCATGTTGCTCCTGCAGATACCGTCGGCGTTCAACGCAGGGCGCCTCATCGGCCTGCCGTTGTCCGTGGACTGGGCGCTGCAGGCAGTCGTGTCCGCGGCTGCGGCGGCGGCCGTCATCTGGACATTCTGGCGACGCCGCGATGCCGCCCTCTCCATCTGCCTGCTGTGCACGGCGGTGTTCCTGTTCGCTCCCTATTCCATGAACTACGACATGGTGGTTCTGGCCTGGGTGTGCGCCCTGCTTTTCCAGCGTGAGGACGCCGCAGCGCTCGATCATGGCCTCATCATTCTGCTTTGGTCCCTGCCGCTGACGATGATGCTCGCTGGCGCGGTCCACGTTCCTATTGCCCTGCCCGTGCTGGCGGCCGCGGCTGCGCGCCTCATCTGGCGCATCGCTCGCACGCAGGGCGGAATTGCACGCTCCGATCCCGAGGCCGCGCAGGGCCTCGACAGGCAGGCGGCCTGACGGCGCAGCGGTGCCGGTCCAGGCGCTTTGCCGCACCTCGGCTGAACGCTCAATGATTTCATGGCCTTCCAACACGGGGCCAGAACGGCTGCCATCCGGCGTTCACGCAGCATTATGACAATCGCCAGACGGCGGCCATTTTGGCGCCGCTATCGGAGCGAAATTCTGCCCGATGGTTGGGGCGGGTGCTCTGCACCCGGAGCAGGGAGGTTCTGATGCGATTTGGAAGGGTAGTGGCGACATTGGCGGGGACGCTGGTGCTCGTGGGGCTGGTGACCGCCGACGCCAGTGCACAGCGGCGCGACCGGGACGGAGATCGCGATCGCGGTCGAGACCGCGAGCGGCGTATCGACCCGGACTGGGTGCTGCTCGGTGAGCAGCGCGTCGGCTTCCGCGTCGACCGCGATGCCATCAATGTGTCGCACGGCGAGGACTGGTACCGGGAGCGTCGCTTCCGCCAGCTCCGGTTCGTGGCAGACCGCAACGACGTGCACATGATGTCGATCCGCCTCGTCTACTTCAACGGCTTCGGCGAGGACTTCCGCGTCGACCGGCTCATCCGCGACGGGCAGGACCTGGCTCTCGATCTCAGAGGAGAGCGCGGTTATATCCGGCGCATCGAGATGACCTACCGTTCGCGACCGGACTTCCGCGGCGAGGCCGTGATCCGCGTCTTCGGCGAGCCGTCACGCCGCGGTCCTCCGGGCCCACCGTCAGGCGGCGGTGACTGGGCCGAGCTCGGCTGCAAGGTCGTATCGCTGTTCCGCGGCGATCGCGACACCATTCCGGTCGGCCGCCGTGAAGGGCGGTTCAGCGCGATCCGCCTGCACGCCCGCAACGCCGACGTCGAAATACGTCGCGTCACCGTCGTCTACGCCAATGGCGACCCGGACGATCTTCCGACGCGCCACTTCCTGCGGCGCGGAGCCTATACGCCTCCAATGGACCTGAAGGGTCGCGAGCGGCGCATCGATAGAGTGGAGATGTACTACAAGACCGTTCCGAGCCTCAGGGGCGAGGCGACGGTCTGCGTCGAAGGCTTGCAATAGCGCAACGGGCCGCGAGGCATCCACGCGAGGGCCGCTTCGGCGGCCCTCTTCTTTTTTGATGCAGGTGCGGCGACGGGTCCGCTTGCTCCTGACGTTCCTCTCACCAGGCAACTCGATCGTGTATCGCGCAAACGAGCCAACCAGCCATCAAAAATGCATCAGGAGAGAAGCCACATGTTCACGAAGGCCACCGGCTTGGCGCTTGTCCTTGCCCTGCCTCCATTGCTTGCGATTTCGGCGCCCGTCCGGTCTCAGAATGCGCCCACCCAATCGACCGCCCAGGAGATGCGCGAGAAGGTTCGCGCCGCCTGCGCCGCCGACATCGCCAGGCATTGCGCCGACGTCGAGCGGGCCAAGGGCGCCATGCGCCAATGCATGGTGGAGCACGAAACACAGTTGTCGGACGGATGCAAGGCGGCGCGGGCCGAGCGCGCGGCGGCAAGGGCCAAAGAAAAGGGATAGTTCGGCGCGTCCGGCACCGAGTTCAGGCCGGAGCGGGGCATGCCCGCCCGGCCTTTCTTGCTTTTTGGTAATTCGAATTCGCTGTGCAAGCCGGGCATTCTGCTAAAGATATCAGCGTGAGGAAAAGAGAAAGCCGGCACGGCTAGACTTGGCATCCGGGTAAAAACCCGCCGGGTGCGAAATTCGGCACGTCAAAGCGACGGTTTGGGCCTCGTGCGGCGTTTTCTTGCTTGCCGTTGCATTACGGCTCGGCGGCGGCGCACCAAGGCCCGCCTTGGGAATGAAAGGACGTGAGGTGGCCAGGCTGCTCAAACGGGTCGGCGTCTTTGCAGCGCTTGCCGCCGTCGTCGGCGTGGTCGCTTTCGTCACGCTGGCGCCGGCGGTGCAAAAGGAGGTGCGAGGACGGCGCGCCAGCGCGGCCTCCGGCATGCCCGTGCCGATCGTCGATGCTGCCGCCCGCCTCGCCGACGTTCCCGTATATCTCAACGGTGTCGGCACGGCGAAGGCCCGCAATACCGTCACCGTCCGCGCGCAGGTCGACGGGCGCATCACCAGCATCAAGTTCAAGGAGGGGCAGGACGTCAAACGGGGTGACGTGCTCGCCACCATCGACCCCGCCACCTATCAGGCCCAGCTCGACCAGGCCATCGCCAAGAAGGCGCTGGACGAAGTGCAGCTTGCCAACGCCCGCCGCGACCTCGAGCGCTACAATAGGCTCGCTGCCAATATCGTGGCGCAGAAGACCATCGACACGCAGCAGGCCCTGGTCAACCAGCTCATCGCCCAGGTTCGCGCAGATGAGGCCGCCATCGCCAATGCCAGGGCCTATCTCGACTACACCACCATCGTCGCACCGCTCGCGGGGCGCACGGGGATACGCATGGTGGACGAGGGCAATCTCGTGCGCGGCAGCGATGCCAACTCCGGCATCGTCGTCATCACCGAGGTGCAGCCGATCACCGCTCTCTTCACGCTGCCGCAGCAGCAGCTCGCGCAGGTGAATGCGGCCGCCGGGCGCGGGACCGTGTCCGTCGAAGCCCTCGATGCGGATGCCCGGACCGTTCTGGATCGCGGCATGCTGCAGGTCGTCGACAACCAGGTCGACCAGACCACCGGCACCGTTCGCATGAAGGCGGAGTTCCCCAACGACAGGTTGCAGCTCTGGCCCGGCCAGTTCGTCAACGTGCGCGTCCTGATCGACACCTTGAACCAGGTGGTGACGATTCCCACGCCGGCCGTGCAGCGCGGCCCAAACGGGACCTTCGCTTATGTCGTGCAGGAAACGGACGGCGAGCAGCGCGTGGCACTCCGCCCGATCACCGTCGGCTTGCAGACTGAGACCACGGCCGTCGTCACCAAGGGCGTGGAGGCTACCGAGCGCGTCGTGATCACCGGCTTCGGCCGCTTGAAGGACGGCGCCCTCGTGTCGGTCCCGCGCAGCGAGGATCAGCCCGCGCCGGGCAGCGCGCCGAAAGCGGCTGCGCCGGTCATCTCCGCCAATGAAAAGGCCGGTCGCGCGAAGATGCGCGCGGCGTGCGCCGCCGACATCGAGAAGCTGTGCTCCGGCGTGGAGCGCAACCGGGAGGCCATCCGCGCCTGCCTGCAAACGCATGCCGCCCAGCTCTCCGAGTCGTGCAAGGCGGCCTCTGCGGGACGTGACGGCAAGCCGCGCGAAGCGGATGCGCGCAAGGCCGATGGAAACTCGACGCAATGAGCGTCTCATCCCCCTTCATCCGCCGGCCCATCGCGACCACCCTTCTCGGCATCGCCGTGACGCTGGGGGGTGCGCTCGGCTACTGGCTGCTGCCGGTGTCATCGCTGCCGCAGGTCGACTTCCCGACCATTCAGGTGACGACGCAGCTCCCCGGCGCGAGCCCCGACACGACTGCCAACCTGGTCACCGCTCCGCTCGAGCGCCAGCTCGGGCAGATTCCGGCGCTGGCCACCATGACCTCCTCGTCGTCCTACGGCATCAGCCAGATCACGCTGCAGTTCGACCTCACGCGCGACATCGATGCCGCCGCCCAGGATGTGCAGTCGGCCATCAACGCCGCGGGCTCGACGCTGCCGCGCAACCTTCCCTATCCGCCGACCTACGCGAAGCTGAACCCGGCCGACGCTCCCATCGTGACGCTGGCGCTCACGTCGCCCACCATTCCTCTGCGGCAGCTCTCTGACCTCGCGGACACGATGATGGCGCAGCGGCTGGCGTCTGTGCCCGGCGTGGGACACGTGGCCGTCGAAGGCGGCATACGCCCCGCCGTTCGCATACAGGCAGACCTGGCGCGGCTCTCCTCCTACGGGATGAGCATGGCCGACCTGCGCACCGCCATCGGCGCTGCCAACGTCAACGGCCCCAAGGGCTCGCTCGACGGCGCGCACCAGTCCTACACGATCGCCGCCAATGATCAGATCGCCAATGCCAAGGCCTACGAGGCGCTCGTTGTTGCCTACCGCAACAATGCTCCGGTGCTGCTCAAGGACGTGGCGCAGGTCATCGACGGGCTGGAGAACGCCAAGGTCGGCGGCTGGTACAAGGGCGTTCCCGCCGTCATCATCGACGTGAGCCGCCAGCCTGGCGCCAACGTCATCGACACGGTGGCGCGCGTCAAGGCCGAGCTGCCACGCCTGCAGGGGGCGATGCCGAGCGACGTCACCCTGACGGTGGTGCACGATCGCACGGGCACCATTCGCGCCTCCGTGCGCGACGTGCAGTTCACATTGGTGCTGAGCGTGGCCCTGGTGGTTCTCGTGGTGCTGCTGTTCCTGCGCACCATCCGCGCCACCATCATCGCCGGCGTGGCCTTGCCCGTGTCTCTGGTGGCGACCTTCGGCATCATGTGGTTCTGCGGGTTCTCGCTCGACAACCTGTCGCTGATGGCGCTCACCATCGGCACCGGCTTCGTGGTCGACGACGCCATCGTCATGATCGAGAACATCGTCCGGCACATGGAGAAGGGCGAGAGTCCCATGAAGGCGGCGCTGGACGGCGCGCGCGAGATCGGCTTCACCGTCATCTCGCTCACCCTGTCGCTGATCGCCGTGTTCATCCCGCTGCTGTTCATGACAGGCCTGGTCGGCCGAATGTTCCGCGAGTTTGCCCTGACGCTGACGATCGCCGTCGTGATCTCGGCGGTCGTGTCGCTCACGCTCACGCCCATGATGTGCTCGCGCATGCTTCGCCACGGTGCCGGCGGAGGCGAGAGCCGCATAGCGCAGTACCTCAACGGCCTCGTCGACAGGGTCGTCGCCGGCTACCACGGGACGCTGTTGTGGGTGCTGCGCCACGAGCGGGCGACATTGCTTGCCACCGCCGCCACCGTGGTGATCACCATCGGTCTCTACGTGGTCGTCCCCAAGGGCTTCCTGCCCCTGCAAGATACCGGTTTGATCCAGGGCGTCATCGAGGCCGGCCCGGAGGTCTCATTCGCTGAGATGGTCAAGATGCAGGAGCGCGTGGCCGACGCGGTGAGGGCTGACCCAGACGTCGATGGCGTGGTGACCGTGGTCGGCGTGAGCTCGCTCAATCCGACGCCCAATGCCGGCCATCTCAAGATCACGCTCAAGCCGCGCGATGAGCGCAAGGACGTGGTCGCCGCCATCGTCGACCGGCTGAAGGAGAAGCTCGGCGCCATTCCCGGCCTGACCGTCTACTTCCAGGCCGTACAGGACGTGCAGATCAGCACCCGCGTGAGCCGGGGCATGTACCAGTACACGCTGGTCGGCAGCGACGAGAAGGAGGTGTCGAACTGGGCCACGCGGCTGACCGACAGGCTCCGCTCGGCGCCTGCCCTGCGTGACGTCGTCTCCGAATCCCAGGATGGCGGGCTGCGCGTCATGGTGCGCGTCGACCGTGAGACCGCGGGGCGCCTCGGCATCTCCATGCAGGCCGTCAACGATGCCCTCAACGATGCCTTCGGCCAGCGCCAGATCTCGACGATCTACGCGCAGGCCAACCAGTACCGCGTGGTGCTGGAGGCAATGCCGCAATACCAGAGCGACCCCTCTGCGCTGGATCGGATCTACGTGCCGGCGACGCCGGCGTCGCTGGTGCAGCAGGCACCGACCATCCAGGGCGTCGCGGCGACCCCTCCGACGGCGACGCAGGCCATCCCGCAAGTGCCGCTCAGCGCCGTCGCCAAGCTCGAACGCCGTACCGCGCCGCTGTCGGTCAACCACCAGGACCAGTTCCCGTCCGTCACCATCAGCTTCAACCTGGCGCCGGGGAGAGCGTTGAGCGATGCGGTGGCGGCCATCTCGGCCGCACAGCGCGACATCGGCATGCCGACCTCCGTCACCGGCACCTACTCGGGCGACGCGGACGAGTTCGCGAAATCGCTGCAGGGCCAGCCTTGGCTGATCCTTGCCGCCATCATCACGATCTACATCGTGCTGGGCGTGCTGTACGAGAGCTTCGTCCATCCGTTCACGATCCTCACGACACTGCCGTCCGCCGGCATCGGCGCGCTACTGGCCCTGATGCTGTGCGGCATGGACCTGTCGATGATCGCCCTCATCGGCATTGTCCTGCTGATGGGTATCGTCAAGAAGAACGCGATCATGATGATCGACTTCGCGCTGGAGGCGGAGCGGACGCAGAACCTGCCTCCGCGCGAGGCCATCATCCAGGCGAGCCTCCTGCGCTTCCGGCCGATCATGATGACGACGCTTGCGGCCCTGTTCGGCGCGCTGCCGCTCGCCCTGGAATCGGGGACGGGCTCGGAGCTGCGCAATCCCCTGGGCGTGACCATCATCGGCGGGCTGCTGCTGTCTCAGCTCCTGACCCTCTACACCACGCCCGTGATCTACCTGGCCATGGAGCGCGTCCGCGCCCGCCTTGCGCCCGCCCCCGCGGACCCCGAGCTGGTGCCGAGGCGCGTGCCCGCGGAGTAGGCCATGAACTTCTCGCGGCCATTCATCGAGCGGCCGATCGGCACCACGCTGCTGGCCCTGGGGCTGATGCTGCTCGGCATCGTCGCCTACCGCTTCCTGCCCGTCGCGAGCCTTCCCTCCGTCGAGTTCGCCACCATCAACGTCACTGCCAGCAGGCCCGGCGCCGACCCCGAGACCATGGCGGCGACCATTGCCGCCCCGCTCGAGCGCCGGTTGGGTGAGATTGCCGGCGTGACCGAGATGACCTCGGTGAGCTCGCTGGGCTCGAGCCGCATCTCGATCCAGTTCGACCTGTCGCGCAGCCTCGATGGTGCCGCCCGGGACGTGCAGGCAGCCCTCAACGCTGCTGCGACCGATCTGCCGAGCGATCTGCCGACGCTGCCGAGGTTCCGCAAGTCCAATCCGGCCGCCGCCCCGGTGCTGATCCTGGCGCTGACATCGAAGTCGCTGCCGCCCTCCGACCTCTACGACGCCGCCGACACCGTCATCGTCCAGCGCATCTCGCAAGTGGACGGCGTCGCCGACGTGACGGTCGCCGGCGCCGAGCAGCCGGCCATCCGCGTGCGCGCCAACCCGATGCTCCTGTCCTCCATCGGCCTCAGCGGGGAGGACCTGAGACTTGCCATCACCGGGGCCAACGCGCTGGCGCCGATCGGCATCATCGATGGCACGACCCAGGCCACGGCGATCGAGAGCAACGCCCAGCTTCGCACGCTCGAGGACTATCGCAACATCGTCGTGAAGACATCGAACGGCAATGTCGTGCGCCTCGCGGACGTGGCGAGCGTGGAGCAGAGCAACCGCAACTCGCGCGCCTCGGCCATGTTCAACGCCCAGCCGGCCATCCTGCTCATCATCACCAAGCAATCGGACGCCAACGTCATCGAGACGGTCGACAAGGTGCGGGCCATCATCCCCGAGATCACGCGCTGGATTCCGGCCGGCATCGACATCTCCGTTCTTTCCGATCGCACCGGCACCATCCGCGCCAGCGTGTTCGACATGCAGCTCACGCTCGGCCTTTCCATCGTGCTCGTCATGCTGGTGGTCTACGTGTTCCTGCGGCGACCTACGCCCACGATCGCGGCCGGCGTCACCGTGCCGCTGTCGCTGGCCGGCACTTGCGCGGCCATGTGGTGCGCCGGCTTTTCGGTCAACAACCTGACGCTGATGGCGCTGGCCGTGTCGGTCGGCTTCGTTGTCGACGATGCCATCGTCATGATCGAGAACATGTTCCGCAATCTCGAGGCCGGGTTGCGCCCCATGCGCGCGGCGCTCGAGGGCGCCCGTCAGATCGGCTTCACGGTCGTGTCGATCAGCATCTCGCTGGTGGCGGCATTCATCCCGCTGCTGTTCATGGACGGCGTGGTCGGACGCCTGCTGCGGGAGTTCTCCGTCACGCTGGTGTTCGCGATTGCCGTTTCCACGGTGGTGTCGCTGACGGTCACGCCGATGATCTGCGCGCACTTCGTAAAGCAGGCCCCGAGTCCGGACGCCACGCGCCTCGACCGCCTGGTCGAAGCGGTCATGGGATGGGTGACGCGCGGCTACATGCAGTCGCTGACGGCCGTCCTGCACCATCGCCTGTTGATGACGGTCGTCATGCTGGCGACGGTGGCCGTCACGGTCAATCTCTACGTCAAGACACCGAAGGGCTACTTCCCGCAGGACGATACGGGGCTCGTATTCGCCTCCACCCAGGCGGCCGCCGACATCTCCTATGACTCGATGGTGAAGCTGCAGCGCAGGGCGCTCGACATCGTGCTGAGCGACCCGGCCGTTGCCGGCGTCGGCTCCTCGGTCGGCGCGTCCGGCTTCAACGCCTCCGTCAATCAGGGGCGCATGTTCATCAGCTTGAAGCCGCTTGCCGAACGCAGCCTGACCACCCAGCGCGTGGTCGACCGTCTGCGCCGGGAGCTGGGCGAGATCGAAGGTCTCAACGTGTTCATGACCGCCGCCCAGGACATCCGCGTGGGCGCTCGCCAGGGACGGGCTACCTACCAGATTTCCTTCTGGAGCCCCGAGTTCGACACGCTCTATGCGTGGGTGCCCAGGATTGTCGATCGCCTGAAGGAGGTTCCGGAAATCGTCGACGTGAATACGGACCGCGAGCAGGGCGGCTTACAGGCCAACATCACCATCGACCGGCAGACCGCGTCGCGGCTCGGCGTTCGCATGCAGGATATCGACAGCGCCCTCAATAACGCCTACTCGCAGCGCCAGATCTCGACAATCTACACGCAGCGCAACCAGTACAAGATCATCCTCGAGGTCGACCCGCGCTACGGGCGCGACCCATCAGACCTGTCGCGCATATTCGTGCCCGGCCGCGGCGATACGCAGGTTCCCCTGACCAGCCTGATCAGCGTCGAAAAGGGCCTCACGCCCCTGGTGGTGAACCATCAGGGCCCGTTCCCTGCGGTCACCATCAGCTACAACCTGCGCCCCGATACCACGCTGGATGCCGCGACGACCGCGATCCGGCAGGCGGTGGCCGAGCTGAGGATGCCCGACTCCATCCGCCACGAGGCGGCCGGCGATGCGAAGGCCTTTGCGGCGCAGGCGAAGACGCAACCCTTGCTGATCATCGCCGCGCTGATCTCCGTCTACATCGTGCTGGGTGTGCTGTACGAGAGCCTGGCGCACCCGCTCACCATCATCTCCACCCTGCCGTCGGCAGGCCTCGGTGCCCTCATCGCGCTTCGCCTGGCCGGGATGGAGCTCTCGGTCATCGCGCTCATCGGCATCATCCTGCTTATCGGCATCGTCAAGAAGAACGGCATCATGCTGGTCGATTTCGCCCTCGAGCAGGAGCGCGCGCACGGCTTGTCGCCGGAACGTGCTGTGCTCGAAGCGGCGCGCGAGCGTTTCCGACCGATCCTCATGACCACTTTCGCCGCCCTGCTCGGCGCGGTGCCGCTGGCGATCGCAACGGGCCCCGGCTCGGAGCTGCGCCGTCCGCTCGGCATCGCCATCATCGGCGGCCTCATCGTGTCGCAGGTACTAACCCTCTACACCACCCCGATCATCTACCTGCTGCTCGACAAGCTGCATCGACGCCTGTCGGGCGGGACGGCGGGCATCCACGCTGCCGCCCCCGCCGAGTGAGGCTCCAGCCGCGGCCAGACCGCCGCCGGGCGGCGGGGTGACAGCTCTCCCGAGCCGTGCTCAAGTGCCCTGCAAGGGAGCGCAGCAGTCGGGGTGGTAGCGGAGACCTGCGATGACCGATCCAAAACGGCAACAAGCAATGCGCGATGACATCGTCCTGCTGCTGTCGGATGAAGAGACCGCCCGGGTCAGCACGGCGGAGGATGCGCCCAAGCTCGCCGACGGCGCCCAGTACGTGGACTTGGAACGCCTCGATCTCGGCGTCCAGGTTGCCGCGACCGGGCGGCAGATCGTCATGGGCCGCATCCTGCCGCGCAGTGCCGTATCGGCCGAGACGTGGAAGAGGGTCGTGGCGCGCCTCGCGCGTTGAGGGCAACGGCCCGACGGGCCGCAGGCTCAGACCTCTCCAAGATATTGCCGTGCCGCCTGCGCCAGGAATTCGCGCACGTATGCCGCGAACGAGCGGCCGCACTCGACCTCGAAGGCCGGACGATCGTCCCACCGCGACAGGATGATCTCCGCTTTGCCCAGCAGTGTCCGCGTGGCCGTGCCGGCCGGAAAAACGGTGTCGTGCAGGTCGAGCGGGCAGCCCGCATTGATGACGTTCGCCGCCCTGTTGCCTGCCACGGAGAGGGCGACCTGGGCATGGCCGATGTCGATGAGCGCGTGGTGCAAGCCGTGGAGAGACGTCTCGACCTCGTGCGCGATGTGGCTTTCCTCCTTCGGCTGGCACCAGAGCAACCACTCATCGGGGCCAAGCCGCATCGATCGCCTGCCGCCGGTCACGGCGCAGCGGTTGACCGGCAGATCGAGGGGGAAGCCGGCGACGGTGCTTGCTCGCGGCAGCAGCGCGGGGTCGAGGCGCAGCGTGAACCGCGCCCGCGGCGCCAGCAGCTTGATGGCGATAGGCGCGCTGCCCGATTGCCCTTGCGGGCCGTGCTCGGCCTCCGGCAATGGGGGGCGCCGCGTCACACTCCGAGTCGTCTCAGGCATGGATGCGCCCTCCCGCCCGATCGAAGAAGACGGGGCTTGAGACGCCGACCTCGGTGAACCCGGCGGGTGTCGTCGCGAACAGCCGCCTGCCGATGAGCGCGCGGCCATCCGCGACCAGTGCCAGGGCAATCGAGCGGCCGTTGCTGGGGCTCCAGTAGCTCGAAGTCACGTGCCCCAGTGCATGCATGGGAACGGGCTCGGTCGGGTCCGCCACGATCTGTGCACCTTCCTCGAGGATCTCCCCGCCCCCCTGGGTAACGATGCCCACGAGCTGTCTGCGCCCTTTGGCGGCGACATCGGGCCGCGCGAGGGACCGGCGGCCCACGAAATCGGGCTTCGACTTCGCGATCAGGCGCGCCAGTCCGACGTCGTCGGGGGTGACCGTGCCGTCGGTCTCCTGGCCGACGAGGATGTGGCCCTTCTCGGCGCGCAGGACATGCATCGCCTCGGTGCCGTAGGGAGTGATGCCGTGCGCCCTCCCGCTCTCGAGCAAGGCCTCCCACACGGGCTGCCCGTAGTCGGCCGGCACGTTGACCTCGTATCCCAGTTCGCCGGTGAACGAAACGCGGAACAGGCGGCAGGGAACGCCGCAGATGCTGCCCGAGCGCACCGACATGTGGGGCAACGCCGCATTGGCGAGGTCGATGCCGTCGATGACAGGCGCGAGCACGTCGCGCGACTTCGGCCCCTGCACGGCAAGCACCGCATACTGCTCCGTGATCGAGTTCAGGTACACCTGCAAGCTCGGCCATTCGGTCTGCAGGTAGTCCTCCATGTGCTGCAGCACGCGTCCGGCCCCACTCGTGGTGGTCGTGACGTGAAATCGGTCGGGCGCAAGGCGGGCAATCACGCCGTCGTCGAAGATGTAGCCGTCCTCCTTCAGCATCAAGCCGTAGCGGCAACGGCCCGGTGCCAGGCTGGCGAAGGCGTTCGTGTAGACGCGGTCGAGGAATTCGGCGGCATCGCGACCCACGACCTCGATCTTGCCGAGCGTGGAGCCGTCGAGGATGCCCGCCCGCATGCGCACCGCGGTGCATTCGCGCACGACCGCCGCACTCATGTCTTCTCCGGCGGCCGGAAAGTAGCGGGCCCTCTTCCACTGTCCCACGTCCTCGAATACGGCGCCGTGGGACTGTGCCCAGTCGTGCGTGGGTGTCTTGCGCACGGGATCGAACAGCACCCCTCGGTTTGCGCCGGCAAAGGCGCCGAAGGTGACCGGCGTATAGGGCGGCCGGAAGGTGGTGGTACCGATCTCCGCCAGGGGACGCCCAACCGCGCGCGCAACGATGCCAAGCGCGTTCATGTTCGAGGTCTTTCCCTGGTCGGTCGCCATGCCGGTGGTCGTGTAGCGCTTTACATGCTCGATCGACTCGAAGCCTTCGCGGACGGCCACCTCGATGTCCCGCACGGTGACGTCGTTCTGGAAGTCGACGAATGCCCGGCCGCTGTGCCTCGCCCGCTGTCCCGGCAGCACTCGCACCGGCCGGAACCCCGTTCGCGTCGCGGTGACCATGAACTGGCGCTGGGGGTTGCGGCCGACGGCCGCTGCTCCGACCTCCCAGCCTTCGACCAGGCAGGCCGACAACTGATAGGTTCCGCGCGCCGCTCCCGCCGAACGGACCGCTTGCGCGGAGGCCGCCGGCACGAAGGCGTCGAGATTTTCTGCGAAGCCGAGCTTGCCGCGGGATTGTGAGAACAGATGCACCGCCGGCGTCCAGCCGCCGCTGATGCCGACGCAATCGCAGGCAATCCGCCGAACCGCGCCCAGTGCACCCGATGCATCGACGGGCGCTACCTCAAGAGCGCTGACGCGCCTGCGCCCCAGAGACCCCAGCACCGTATGGCCGGCCAGCACCTCGCAACCCTCGGCGCGGAGCGCGGCCGCTTCGACCGCGCATTCGTTCTGCGGGCGCACATCCACCACGACGACGTCCATGCCGGTTGCTCTCAGGCCGAGGGCGACCGTATAGGCCGAGGCGCCGGACGTCACGATGACCGCGCTCCGGCCGGGCAGGACTCCATAGCGGTTGACGAACACGCCGAGGCTCTCGGCGAGCATGACCCCCGGCCGGTCGTTGCCCGCGAACACGAGCGGGCGCTCATGGGCTCCAGTCGCCAGCACGACCTCGCTCGCGCGCACCTGCCACAGGCGCTGCCGAGGCAAGTGGGCGTCCGGGGCAACGAGGTGATCCGTCACGCGCTCGATGAGGCCGATGTGGTTGTGGTTGGCGTAGGCGAAAGCGGTGGTGCGCGGCAGCAGAGTGACGTTGGCGAGCGACTCCAGCCGTGCAATCGTGTCCTCGAGCCAGTTCCACGCCGGGCGGCCGTCAATGGTGGAGGTGACGTCGTGCAAGAGCGCGCCACCCATCTCGGCCTGCTCG
>DATFCC010000157.1:0-2238 GCA_035253505.1 Hyphomicrobiaceae bacterium | reverse complement strand
CGACGGGCAGCGGCTACCCGGCCGTGGCGGTTCTGAGGTCGAACATGCGGCCGTTGTCGGTGCAGTCCGGCATGGCGAGCTTGATGAAGGCCTCGACCGTATGCTCGGGCGGCTTGAGCGAGGCGGGGTCCTCCCCGGGGAAGGCCTTGGCCCGCATGGCGGTGCGGGTCGGGCCGGGGCTCAGCAGGTTGACGCGCACCTGCGTGTTGGCGACCTCATCGGCATAGACCCGAACCAGGGCCTCGAGGCCGGCCTTGGACGCAGCGTACGGCCCCCAGTAGGCACGCGGCGCGGAGGCGGCGCCCGAGGAGACGAAGATGGCACGGCCGGCATCGGAGCGCCGCAGCAGCGGGTCGAGCGTGCGGATCAGCCGCCAGTTGGCGGTCAGGTTGATCTCCAGCACCTCGTCCCAGGCGTCCGCCGTGACATGGCCCAGGGGGGAGAGAGGCCCGAGGATGCCGGCGTTGCCAACGAGCACGTCCAGCTTGTTCCAGCGCTGGTAGATGGTGGGGCCCAGCGCATCGATCTTGTCGTGCGAGCGCAGGTCGAGCGTCAGCAGCGTGGCCGAGCCGCCGAGCGAGCGGATCTCGTCGTCGACCTCCTCGAGCGCGCCGGCAGTCCGGCCCACGAGGATCACGTGCGCCCCCTCGCGCGCATAGGCGGCGGCGACGGCACGTCCGATGCCGCGCGTGGAGCCGGTGACGAGAGCCAATCGTCCTGCAAGGCGCTTGGGGGTGGTCATGGGCAGGTGTCAGAACCCTCCGGGTCCCGACACCATTACACCGCTGCCCGGCGTTGTGCCACGGTATCGGTGGCCGCGCCCGGCATGTCCCGCGCTCACTTCTTGCCGGGCTCGTCGGACTTGGGCTTGTCCATCATCTCCTTGGCCTTCTTGAGGGCGTCCTCGTAGGCCTTCTGCGCCGCCTCCTTGCCCTTCTCGTAGTAGGGCTTGGCGGCTTCCGCGGCGCGCTCGGCGGCTTGTTTCGCCTGCTCGGTCGTCTCCTTGGCCGCCTCCATGGCCTTCTCGGTGTAGGGCTTTGCCTGCTCGCGCGCCTGCTCGGTGGCCTCCAGCATCTTCTCGGTGCTGACGGCGGACAGCTCCTTGCTGCGCTTGAGGAGGCGCTGGAACAGGGACTCCTCGGGCAACAGCACGCCGGACTTCAGGGCGCCGACCGTGCGGATGAGGTCCTCGTGGTCCTTGCGGGGCTGCTCGCCCACGATCCGGTCGGGCGCACCGGTGAACACCACCAGCGGCGTGCAGGCCGTCACGACCTTGCGGCCGGACTTCGTCCACTGCGCATTCTCGATCTGCGTCTCCTGGGCGAAATAGACCTTCTTGCCCGCCACCTCCTGGCGCAGGATGGTGCGGTCGATCACCGGCACGATGTGCCCGCCGAGCTTGCCGACGAGCGCGAAGTTTTCCGCTTCGGGATCGGCGAACGCGACGAACAGGCTCACGGTATCGTCCGCCGACAGCGCCTCGCGGATGGCATCGCCGGTGGTGGCAGCATTGGTGACGCTCTTGGCCCTGCCGACTCCCTCGGCATCGATGGCGCGCAGGAACTGGAAGGTGCCGGCGCTGCCCGATGCGGCCGGCGGCAGGATGAAGCGAAGGCGGGGCGCATTTGCTGCCAGCTCGCCCCAGTTGCTGATGTCCTTGTTGCGCGTGACGGCGAACACGCACTCGCGCACGTCATCCTGGCGCACGAGGACGAGGGCGGATTCCGCCTTGAGCTGCCGGCTCTCGAGGGCGAACACGTCAAGCTGGCCGTAGCCGAGTTGCCGCGGATCGGCGAGCACGCGCTCCATGTTCTCGCGCGTTCCCGCCGACGGCGTGCAGCGATAGTCGAACTGGGCAAGCTTCAATTGCTGCGCCAGCGCGGGGCAGAAGCTCGACTGGTAGGCGCCGCCGCTGTCGCCGGTGTTGATCGCGCTGGCGCCGGCCGGCACCGCCAGCCCGATCAGCGCAGCGAGTGCAATCGGCGGAGCGAACGCATGTCGGTTGGCGAAAGGCATGGGATGGTCTCCTGCACCGGCCGGCGGCTTTGCACGCGGGGCCGCACGCGCGCGGCAGGTAGAGGACAATGGTGGCGCAAATGCGCGTAGCAAGGGTCCTTACCAAAATGTCACGAAGGTCCGCGTGCGCGCTCAGGGCAGGGGCAGGGCGCCGATCGCTGCGCGCTGCAGCTTCCTGAACACCGTCTGGATCGACGGATATTTGCGCCGGACAGGGCGCGT
>DATFCC010000156.1:0-3025 GCA_035253505.1 Hyphomicrobiaceae bacterium | reverse complement strand
CATTACGACAGCCTGCAACTCATCGTTGGGATTGCGCTGGCAGAAGCGAAGCGCTTCGGACAGGAACTGCGACACCCAGAACAGTATGTTCTCGTTATCGCCGAGAAAGCCCGTATAGATGATGGAAAGGCGCGTGCGATTGTCGTTGCGCCCATAGCGGCCCCTGCCGAGCAGCGACTCCATGCGCAGCGCCTCGCCGCCCCCCTCGAACAGCGTCGAGTTGCGGTGCCGCAGGCTGTCGAGTTGCGCAACGAGGTCGCGGCGGATGCGGCCGGAGGGATCCATGCGCTGGGTCAGGTCGGTGAGCTCGGGATCCTCGTCCTCGAGCAGGCCGATCAGATCACCGAGCGTCACTTCCTTGCTGAAGCGGCCGCCGAGGATGCGCAGCGCCACCGACAGGGTGCCGGACTGCTTCTGGTGCGTGGCCGAGTTCTTGAGGTGAAGCATGTCGCCGAGCGCGGCGGCCGACAGGTTGGCCAGGAGCTGTTGCTCCTGGTCGGGCAGCTCGTTGATGCCATTGGGCAAGAGCGTGATGGAGATGGGGCGCCCCGACGGCCGCCCGGGCGTGTAGACGGCGACGTCGATGGAGTCGGCGAGCTTCTCGCGCTCCCCGCGCCGCTCGCTGAACTCGCCCTCCATGGCGCGCCAGACGTCCGGGTTGGCGTAGGAGCACAGGTCGCCCTTGCGGTCGAGCAGCACCACCGGCGTGCCCCTGAGCAGAAGCTGCTCGATGATGCACAACGCCAGGGTGGTCTTGCCCGAGCCCGAGCCGCCGAGCACGGCGGTATGGCGTTTCATGACGCCCTTGTTGAGCGTGACGGCGCGGTTGGTGCCGATCGTGCGGCCGGCGAGAATGCTGCCGGCCGCCTCGCCCGCCTCGTCGAGCAGCACCGACAGTGGCAGCACCTTCTCCTCGCCTTCGGGAGCTGCGGCGGGCGTCGGCTGCGCAACCGTGGCGGCGGGAGGGGATGGCACGGCGGCGGACTGCTTTGAGGCCGGCGCGGCGACCCCGAACAGGTCGAGACGCAGGATCTGCACCAGCGACGGCACGCCCGAGAGCAGCTTCGCCCCCTGGAACCAGTCGGCAAAGCCCGGGTCATGACGGTGCTGCGCGTGGAACTCGCGCACCATCATCATGCGCTCCCAATCGGTTATGGGCACCAGCAGCGAGCGTCCGCCGCTTTCGCGAAACTTGCGGAAAGCCTGCGCTGTCTGGTTCTTCTTGTTGGGCGGGAAGTCGCTGGCGCGCAGCATGAAGCAGTTCTTGCCCATCATTGCCGGGAGCAGGCGATCGAGCTGGCGCTTGAAGCCGCCACCCTGCGTGGAGCGGTTGCACAGGAAGATGCGGGCCTCGGACGCAAACCCCTTGTCATGGCGGAGCGCGAGATCGACGGTGGGCAGCTCCTCGCCGATGTCCGGGCGCGTGAGGCTGAGCGTCAGCGCGCGCCCCCACTCCTCGCGCGCCAGCGTCAGGGCGCCGGTGAGAACGTCGAGCATGCCCTGGTCGTCGGGCGGGATTTCCGCCTCCGATTGCGCCATGAAGCGCTCCCAGGCCGCACGGAAGTCGATGCCGGGTGCGTCATCACCATCCTCGTCGCTGTCGGCCACGCCGAAGCCCAGGGCGGCGACGATCGACGAGATGAAGCCGCCCGACCCCTTCTCCGGCACGGCCGGCGCATCGGCGCCGCCGTTCCCGTCGCGCACGCGCGCCTGCGCCAGCTCCAGGATGCGCCGCGTCGAGAGCCCGGCGAACTCCTCGTGGAACCCGGGGCTGAAGAAGGTGCCAGGATCACCGATCGGGCCATTGCCATCGTCGTGCGCGAGCCGCCTGGCGATGATCAGGCGCGCTTCCTCCGCCGTGCGCGTCTCGATCAGCGGCACCGGGCCCGACTTCTCGATACGGTCGACGTAGGACTGCGTCAGCACCTCTCGCACCTTGCCGTAGAAGTCGCCGAGGCAGGAGACGAGCACGATCGAGGTCGGCACGCGGTTGGCGAGCTGGATGAGATCGCGCGCCGCTTTCTGGAAGCGCTCCTGGTAGTCGTCGAAGAAGCGCAGGTCCTCGACCTGGTCGATGCAGAAAACCAGCGCGGCGCGGTCGACGATCCACATCAGCCGGCCGAGCGACTCGATGATCTCGAAAGCGCGGCCCTCGCCCGCGTTGGGGTCGAGTGCCGCCACCGCCTCGCCCGACAGATCGTTGAGCGGGCGGCCGTAAAGATACTGGCGCACGCGCTGATCGATCCTGGGATCGCAGCGCTGCAGGTAGAGCAGCGCGCGCACGATGTTGATGTCGAGGGCCTGGCCCGCGAGCTTGGGCGAGGCGACGACCTGGTCGGCCAGGGCGAGGACCATCTTGGAGAGCTGGGCCTCGCTCAGCTTCGCGTCGCGCAGCTTTTCCAGTTCCGCCGGCGGCAGCACGCCTTTGTCGGCGACGAGGCGGTTGGTGAGGCGCGTCAGCCCGCTTTCGCCCCCCTGGTCGGGGTCGTAGGGCTTCTCCAGGGAGTTGATCAGGCGGCGCAGGTAGTAATCGGCGTAGTTGGCGACGTCGGGCGTCATCTGCGCATAGCCGAAGTAGGCCTTGCCGGCGCGATGCGCCGACGTGCGCAATGCCCGGATCAGGTGCGTCTTGCCGGCACCGGACTGGCCGTGAAACAGCAGGATGCGCCCCTGGCCGGCACCGCGCTCCATGGTGACGGCATCGAGCAGCTCTGCGAACTTGCGGCGCGCGGCGGCATGGATGGCCTCGACATCGACCGGGTCCGCGCGCCAGAGGTCGTCCTCCCACGTGATGGAGTGCTCGAAGGCCGCCGACAGGCGGTCCACCTGCGGCACGATCTGCTGCTCGAAGCGCATGAACCCTCAATTCTTCGGGAAGCGACTGGGCATCAGCCGTCGACGCGGACGAAATGGAACACGGCGTTCTTGTAGACGACGGCGGACTCCTGCACGTTGGCGATGTTGCTGTTGTCCTTCAGGTCCGCGTGCGCCAGCGCCAGGTTGCCGGCGCGGTGCGCCTCGATCA
>DATFCC010000155.1:0-14820 GCA_035253505.1 Hyphomicrobiaceae bacterium | reverse complement strand
TTCGACCTCCAGGGTCACCGCGGCACGCGCGGCCTCGCGCCGGAGAACACGCTCGTTGCATTCGAGCGTGCGCTCGCGATCGGCGTCACGACGCTGGAGACCGACCTCGCCGTCACCCGCGACGGTGTGCTGGTGCTGTCCCACGATCCCGTCCTCAATCCGGCGATCGTGCGCGGCGCCGGCGGCCGCTGGCTCACGACGCCCGGGCCCGCCATCAACACGCTGACGCTAGCCGAGCTCAAGGCCTTCGATGTCGGCCGTCTCGATCCCGCGTCGCGCTATGGCCGCGCGTTCCCCGAGCAGAAGCCCGCTGACGGCACCCGCATACCCACGCTGGCGGAGCTCTTCGAGCTGGTGCGGCGCTCGGGCAAGGCCGTTCGCTTCAACATCGAGACCAAGCTGTCGCCGGACAGGCCGGCTGAGAGCCCTGATCCCGAAACCTTCGCAAGGCTGGTCGTCGACGCCATTCGCTCGGGCGGCGTGGCCGGGCACGCCACCATCCAGTCGTTCGATTGGCGCACCCTGCTGGCGGCAAGACGGCTGGCGCCGGAGATCGGCACGGTCTGCCTCACTACTTCACAGACGCTGCAGGATGGGCGCGAAGGTTCCCGGCGCGTTCCCTCGCCTTGGCTCGCCGGGCTCGATCCCAACCATTACGGAGGTTCGGCGCCGCGGCTGGCGAATATTGCCGGATGCGACGTGTGGTCTCCTCGCTACAGCGAGCTTGCGCCCGCCCTGGTGGCGGAGGCGCATGCGTTGCGGCTCAAGGTGGTTCCCTGGACCGTCAACGATCCGGCCGACCTGGCGCGCGTCATCGACATGAAGGTGGACGGGCTCATCACCGATTATCCCGATCGTGCGCGCATGATCATGACCGGCAAAGGTATCCCCCTGCCCTGAGGTCGCCGGGCGGCGGCAATTTCGGTGCACGCCCACGTTCGGCTTCGGCCGAAGCAGCGGAGCTGTGCTAGGCTGAGGTGCGTGCGTGCCGCCTGCGCTGCAGGCGCCACGCACGCGATCGAGGCGGAGGGCAACATGGCACGCATCCTTCTGGCCGAGGACGACGCGGCGACCCGCGATCTGGTGCAGCGCGCGCTCGGCCTCGACGGTCACAAGGTGACGGTCACGCAGGACGGGACGGAAGCGCTGGAGCAGATGCAGGCCGCACCCACGGGCTTCGATGTCCTGATCACGGACGTGCAGATGCCGGGGTTGGATGGGATCGCCCTGGTGGAGAAGAGCTTCGAGGTCAATGCACGGCTGCGGGTGGTGCTGATGTCGGGATTTGCCGACGAGCTGGGCCGTGCGGCGCACCTGAAGGCCCGGATCGCCCGGGTCATCACCAAGCCATTCACGCTCGAGCAGATCCGGTCGGCCGTGAAATCGGCCTTGGCCTGACCGGCTCTGCCGGCCGGGAATACGGGATGGCGGCGCGTCGGTGGGCGCTCCCAAGCAACGGCGTGTCCGCCTTGCCACAAGTCCCAATATCACCCAAATTGCCCGGCAGTTAGCGCGACGGTAAGCGGAACGGGCCCGCGTTGGCGGGCCGAAGGCGTGCCCGTGGGGATGGCGGTGGACGCGCGCAAGGCGCTCAAGGATGGCAGTGTCCCGACGGTGGCCGCAGACGCGGACCGCCGTGCCCGCGCCTTCCGCGACGCACGGGCCCATTCCTTGCTGGTGCGCAGCCTGCGCCTTCTGCTGCCCGCCGCGGCCGTCTGCATCATGGGGTTCTACAGCCTGACTCTGGGCTGGAGCTGGCAGGTCGGCCCCGGCCGCCTCAAAGTCGGCGAGATGCAGCTCACCGCCGATGACCTGACCATGAAGAACCCCTCCTACTTCGGTCTCACCAAGGAGGGCGGCCGCTACGCGGTGCGCGCCAAGAAGGCCATTTTGGAGCTCGCCAAGGACGCTCCCATCAAGCTCATCGATATCGACGGCGACCTCATCCAGGCCAACGACGTGACGACCAGGCTCAAGGCCAAGCACGGCCTGCTCGACAACGCCAAGAGCGAGCTGGAGCTCTACGACGGCATCGAGATCGACGCTACCAACGGCATGCAGGCGCGCATGTCGCGGGCGATGGTCTACAACAAGGAGCACCGGATCATCACCCGGAACCCGGTCGATCTGTCGATGTCGACGGGCACAGTGCATGGCGCAAGCATGACCATGCGCACCGATACGCGCGAGGCGACGTTCGTCGGCGACGTGAAGGCGCACCTCCTGGCCACGACCCAACCCGGAAAATCCACCGGCGCCGCGCCGGCCTTCGGCCGCGGTTCCCAGCAACCCGTCGATGTCACTGCCGAGCAGCTCTATGTCAACGACACCAACAAGACGGCGCTGTTCATGGGCAAGGTCGTCGCCGTGCAGGGCGAGAGCGTCCTGAGAGCACCCGAGCTGCACATCACCTACGAGGGCAAGGCGGCGGTCGAGCAGCTTACCGCGGCGGCCACGCCCGGCGGTGAAGGCTCGCGCCTCTCGCGCCTGGTGGCCAAGACGGGCACCGTCGTCACCATGGGTGCCGACCGTCGCGTGGCGAGCGACGAGGCGGAGTTCGACGTCAAGGCCGACACCGCCCTGTTTCTGGGCAACGTGCTCGTCAACCAGCAGAAGAACGTGCTGCAGGGCAGGCGATTGTTCATCGACCGCAAGGTTGCCACCAGCCGGCTCGATGCGCCGGCGGAAGGGGGCCAGCCCGCCGGCCGTATCGCTGCGACCTTCTACCAGGGTGATGGCAAAGGCGGACCGGCGACGAAGAAGAAGGCGCCCGCTGCTGCCGGCGCCGAGGGCGGCGTGCAGAACGGGATCGCCGGCTCCTTCAAGATGGACCCTAACGCGCCGATGGATGTCGAAGCCGATTCCCTCGATGTGCTCGACGCCGAGAAGAAGGCCATCTTCCGCGGCAACGTGAAGACCAGGCAAGGCGATTTCTATATGCGGACCGTGGAAATGATCGCTCACTACACCGGTCAGGCGGGACTTGGATTGTCGGGTGGCGGCGAGGGCGCCGACAAGGCGGGCTCGCAACTGACACGGGTCGAGGCCAAGCAGAAGGTGGTCATCACCTCCAAGGACGACCAGACGGCGGTCGGGGACTGGGCGACCTTCGACACCAAGGCCAACACCGTGGTCCTGGGCGGCGATGTCACCATCACGCGTGGCAAGGACGTGGCCCAGGGGCCGCGGCTCAAGATCGACCTGAACACGGGCATGTATCGTTTCGAGCTGGAGCAGGAACCGGCTGTCGCGGAAGCGGCGCCTGCGGTCAGCGCCTCGCCGCCGCTCGCCACCCCGCCGCCGGTGCCGACCAATCCGGCGGAGCGCGCCTGCGCGCCGGGCCGCCAATGCCTGCTTGTCTACCCGAAGGAAGCCCGGGAGAGGGCCAAGGGCATGGTCGAGAAAATGCTTCCCGGTGCAACCTCGGCGGCCAAGGAGAGCGGCGGCTGGCAACCGAGCACCAGCGCCAGCCCCGCCCAGCGCGCCGACTGAAAAGCCATGCGGCTCATACCGTTCAGAACACGCAAGCGCCAGCCCGGTGGTCGAGCCGACAAGGGCAGGTTGCTGAACGGTCGCGGGCACCGGAGCGAGCCGGGTTTCGACGACGACGTGCCCTACGGCGGCGAAGGCTGGCTCACCGCGGTCGGCGTGACGAAGTCCTACCGCGGTCGCATGGTGGTGAAGGGCGTCAGCCTGGAGACCGGGCGTGGCGAAGCGGTGGGATTGCTCGGCCCGAACGGCGCGGGAAAGACCACCCTCTTCTACATGGTGACGGGCCTGGTGCCGGCCGACTCCGGGCAGGTGACGCTCGACGGTCGCGACGTCACGCGCCTGCCCATGTACCGCAGGGCGCGCCTGGGGATCGGCTACCTGCCGCAGGAGGCGTCGATCTTCCGCGGGTTGACGGTCGAACAGAACATCATGGCCGTGCTGGAGCTGGTGGAGCCCAAGCGCAGGAAGCGCAAGGAGCAGCTCGACAGCCTGCTCGAGGAATTCAAGATTGCACGGCTGCGCAAATCGCCGTCGCTGGCGCTCTCGGGCGGCGAGCGGCGGCGGTGCGAGATCGCGCGTGCCCTCGCAGGCCGGCCCTCCTTCATGCTGCTCGACGAGCCGTTCGCCGGCGTGGATCCGCTGGCTGTCGGCGACATCCAGGGGCTGGTGCGCCAACTCACCGCACGCGGCATCGGTGTACTGATCACCGACCATAATGTGCGCGAGACGCTGGGCCTCGTGGATCGCGCCTACATCATCTACGACGGCCAGGTATTAACACACGGTAAGCCTCAGGAAATCATAGCCAACGAAGACGTCCGCCGCGTCTATCTGGGGGATATGTTCGGTTAATGCGGCGTCCTTATAACTTGACCCCGTAACTCGTCCTGGCGACGATCAGGGGTAGTATGGCTCTCGCGCCAAAATTGGAGCTTCGGCAAGGCCAGCAGCTGGTGATGACCCCCCAGCTGCAGCAGGCGATCCGTCTGCTCCAGCTATCCAACGTTGAGCTGTGCGCGTTCGTGGAGGCCGAGGTCGAGCGCAATCCGCTGCTCGAGCGCGACGAGGCGGCTCCCGAGCCGAGCCCCGAGATCGAGATCGCGCGTGCCCGCAACGACAGCGAGGACGACAACGATTGGGTGCCGGGCGAGGCCGCGCCATCGCCCGTCAACGGCGCTGCGCACGATGGGGAGGAGGCGAACGGCGCGTCCCATGCCAACGGCGCGGAGCCTGACCTCGGCGGATGGGCATCGCTGCGCCCGCGCACCCACAACTCGTACGGCGAAGAAGCCAACCTCGAGGAATTCGTCGCCGCCGGCCTGTCGCTGGCCGACCACCTCACCGAGCAGCTCCACGTGGCGATCACCGAGCCGGCCGAGCGGCTGATCGGCGCGCATCTGATCCACGCCGTCGACGAAGCCGGCTACCTGCGTGCCGACGTCGCCGACCTCGTCGACAAGCTCGATGCACCGCCGGGTCTGGTCGAGAAGGTGCTGGGTGTGCTGCAGGGCTTCGATCCGCCCGGCGTGTTCGCCCGCGATCTGGCCGAATGCCTGGCGCTGCAGCTCAAGGAGCAGAACCGCTACGATCCTCAGATCGCCAGGCTGCTCGACAATCTCGCGCTGCTCGGCGGACACAACCTCGCCGCCCTGAAGCGGGCGGTCGGCGTCGACTCCGAAGAGCTCGCCGACATGATCGCCGAGATCAAGCGGCTCAATCCCAAGCCGGGCCTGAAGTTCGGCACCGTGCAGATCCAGCCGGTGCTGCCCGACGTGACGGTGCGGCCCGCGCGCGACGGAAGCTGGGTCGTGGAGCTCAACAACGACACGCTGCCGCGCGTGCTCGTCGACCGCAGCTACTACACGACCGTCAGCAAGAGTGCGCACTCCGAGCAGGACCGCGGATATCTGCTCGATTGCCTGCAGAGCGCCAACTGGCTGGTCAAGAGTCTCGACCAGCGGGCACGCACCATCCTGCGCGTGGCCGAGGAGATCGTGCGCCAGCAGGACGGGTTCCTGAGCGATGGCATCGCCCACCTCAAGCCGCTGAACCTCAAGACCGTCGCGGATGCCATCTCCATGCACGAGTCGACGGTCAGCCGCGTGACGTCCAACAAATACATGGCCACTCCGCGCGGCGTGTTCGAGCTCAAGTATTTCTTCACATCGGCGATTGCCTCCGCCGACGGCGACGAGGCGCACTCCTCCGAAGCCGTCCGCCATCGCATCCGCCTGCTGGTCGATGCCGAATCGCCGGGCGGCGTGCTTTCCGACGACAAGATCGTCGAGCAGCTCAAGCGGGACGGCATCGACATCGCGCGGCGCACCGTGGCGAAGTATCGCGAGGCGCTGCGCATCCCCTCCTCGGTGCAGCGGCGGCGCGAGAAGCAGATGGCGGCGAGGCTTGGCGCCGGCGCGTCGTAGCGCGGGCCGACAGCGGGCGAATCACGTCGCGCCGAGCCCCACTCCAGCCCTTGCGTTAGCGCTTCCCGCGTGCCCTTTGCGGCGGCGTGAATCGCGGCCGCGCGGCCTGCCGCCAGGGCGTTTGACAGGGTGGAGGCCCTGATCTACGGTCCGGCCGCGTCGCAGCCCTGCGGATGCATCGAGCAGGCCACGGGTGGCTGCCGGCGGCCGGCTGGGCGGATGTCCGGACGGGCGGCTGCCGCGGGCACCAGGCGTGAGCGCCGTTCGCAGGGACCGCGTGCGCGACCGGAAAGGACGCAACAGACGCCCGTCATCAAGAAGCGTCATGCGATGTCTTCGGGGGATATCCGACAAGCCTGACGATGCCGCTCGGTCGACACCGGGCCGGCGTGTTGCTTGACAATGCCGGGACGGGGCTGTTGACCGTCCCGAACGAGAATTGAAGAAGAGCAGTTGTGCCGGCAGGCGCTGACGCGTGCGGAAGCGAGAGACCGACATGGATCTTGCCGATCTCATTGCCCCAGAGGCGGTCATTGCCTCTCTGAAGGCAAGGAACAAGAAGCAGGCACTGCATGAGCTGGCCCAGCGCGCCGGCGCGCTCACCGGCGTGGACGCCCGCGACATACTCGACACGCTGTTGCAGCGGGAACGGCTGGGGTCCACCGGCATCGGCCGCGGCATCGCCATCCCGCACGGCCGCCTGGGGATTCTGCCGCGCATCGTCAGTTTGTTTGCGCGCTTGGAGGAGCCGATCGAGTTCGATGCGCTCGACAACGAGCCCGTCGACCTGATCTTTCTGCTGCTTGCCCCGGAACACGCCGGGGCCGATCATCTGAAGGCGCTGGCACGCATTTCCCGCCTGCTGCGCGAGCCGTCCAACATCGAGCGGCTGCGCGCGTCGAAGGACCGGGCGGCGCTCTACTCGGTGCTCACCGAACCCGCCGTCCACGCCGCGTGAAACGGTGAGCGACGGGACCGCGCCGCGCCGGCTCCCTCAGCTCACGGCCGAGGCGTCGACGCCGAGGTAGGCGTCGAAAGTCGCCCAGAAGCGCTGGCGGATGTCGTCGGCCTCCTGCAGGATCTCGTGGCGCGCGGGCGGGATCATCACATGGGTGCCGACCTTGAGGCGGAGCGCGAACTCCTCGATGGCCTGCGTCGAGACCACATTGTCCATCCCGGCTGCAAACAGCAGCAACGGAACCTGCACGCGCGCGGGGTAGTCAGGGGACGTGAGGCGGGCGATGGAGCGCAGCGCCGCCCGCAGCCACGCGACCGTCGGGGAGCCGAGTGCGAGCGCAGGGGACGCCTCGATCACCTGACGGTTGCGCATGTAGCGCTCGCGATCGGAGGTGAGGGGGTTGTCCTCGAAGGGTCCAAGCTCGATCGGCATGTCCCTGCCGCCGCGCACGTACATGGAGCCGAGGCCGAATGCGCACAGCACCTCGGCGTAGGTGCGGGCCGTGCCGCGCGAGGAGCCGAGGCGGGCCTGCGAGATCGAGATCATCGGCGCGCTCAGCACCATGCGCGAGAACCACGAGCCCGACAGGGAGGCGTTGCGCAGGAGGATGTGGCCGCCCATCGAGTGCGCCAGCGCGATGAACGGCGGCTGGCAGTCCGGCAGCACGATCTCCTTCATGAAATGCGCAAGGTCCTGGTCGTACTCGCTGAAGGAGCGCACGTAGCCCTTGTAGGGATTGGCGAGCGTGCGTTCGGAGCCGCCTTGTCCGCGCCAGTCCAGGGTGGCGACGGCGAATCCGCGCCGCCGCAGGTCGGCGACCACCTCGAAATATTTCTCGATGAACTCGCCGCGCCCGGGGAACACGCACACCGTGCCGCGCTTGGGCGGCCGCGTCGGCTCCCAGCGCGCGAATCGCAGGCGTCTTCCTGCCGAAGACTTGAACGTGCCGGCCGTGGCCCCGCTCGGGACCGGATTCCTCGCCAGCGCCACAAGCTCCATGCGCGCCTCCCCCCGCAAGCGTGTGCCTCAACCTCTATAGCAGGCGCGCACAGGCGGAGACAGCGATCCGGACCGATCGCGACATGCGAGTGCCACTCGGGCTGCATTGCGGCTTGCCGCGCCGGGGAACGCAAAAGGCCCCGGCTGGCGCCGGGGCCTCGTGTCTCATGGAGCCGCGCGGAACGTCAGTAGAAGCGGTCCCAGCGCCGGGGCGGCGGGCCATACGCGAACGGACCCCACGGGCGCCCTTCGAGCGGCTCGGCCCTCACGATATCGCCGCTGCATCGGTCGAGCGTGAGCTCGAACAGGCGTCCGCTCGGCCGCCGCGCGCGCACCGTGGCGAGCCCGCCGCGCAGATCGGCGTCATGGAAGTCGCGCCAGCCCTGGCGGAAGAGGCGCTCCTTCACGAGGGCGCGGGGCGTGCAGCCGGATGCGTAGGGCGGCACGGGTTCCGTATAGGAATAGCGCCGCGGGCTGTGGTCATAGTCGGGGCCGTCGTCATCGCGGTACACGCGCTCGCGCGGCAGCGGCGCTGCCGCGTAAGGGGGAGGCGGAGCGGGCACGTACGCGGGCGGGCGCGGATACTTGTAGATATCCGCATAGCGCGGATCGTCGTAAGCCGAACCGTAGCGGTCCGGCGGTGGCCCTTCGTCGAGATCGGCAGCCTGCGCCCCGCTCGAAACGGCGGCCGCCAGCAGGCTGGCCGCCAACACCCAGCTCCTCATCTCACGGATCTCCTCTCGCCTCAGCCGCCCTTGACCCCTGCGGCAGACTGGCGGCGCAAACATGAACGGAAGATGAAGACCGTTATGCTCAAGGTTCCCATAAAGCGTTGAGGTGACGCGGTTTTCCGGTGGACGGGTGGACGGGTGACGGGCGGACGGGCGGCGCGCCGCGGTGGGTGGCGGCAGGGTGCGGGCAGTGGGTGTCGGCTTGAGCGTACACGCAACCTTTACCGGCCTCCCTGGCCGAGAAGTTTCACGGCACCTGCCTTGGCGGCTCGCAGTCGATGCAGGCGCCGATGGCGGCGGTGACGGCCCTGGTCTTGCTGCCCATCCAGGGCGCGATCACCGCGCCGAAGCCGCCGGCGGGGCCGCCCGCCGCCACCACCAGCAGATCGTCGGGCGAAAGCAGGGCCGGGTGGACCTTGTCGGCACGGTCGCGCACCACCGAGCCCTTGCCCACGTCGGCCCAGTCGCCGCGGCGCACACGCGCGCGCTCGAACAGGAACTCGGCGATGTCGCGCTTGCTCCAGCCGGCGGCCTGGATGTGCTCGCGCAACTGCTTGGGGATCACGATCACGTAGTTGCCGCCGTAGATCGAGTAGTGGAGCTGGTTGGCGCGCATCTCGGCGGCGAATGTCTCCAGGATCTCCCTGGGGTCGGTCGTCCACTCGTTCATGATCTGACGCGGCGCCATGGCCGCGAGCACCGTGACGGCGGAAGCCGCGCGCGGCATGCCGCGCACGACCGATAGCGGCTCCCAGGTGGTGTCCTCCTCGTCCTCGGCCAGGCAGTAGGAGAACTTGCCCGGATGGCCGAGCGTGGAGCGGTCGATGCCGCCGGGCCGCACGTCGAGCAGGTTGATCAGGCCCAAGCGGATGGCGCGGCCGATCACCGAGGTGGCGCGATCGCTGTTGCCGAGCGCATTGAACGTCGCATTGCAGCCGATCTCCCGCCGCACGGGCCCGTTGATGATCACGAGCGCCGCGCATCCGCCGGTGCTGGAGGAGACGCCGTGCAGGAGGTACTCGTCCTGCAGCATGGCCTGCCAGGCGGTGGCGACCACGGGAAAGTGCATGGGCAGGCAGCCGGCCATCACGGCGTTGATGGCCAGCTTCTCGGCAGTGATGGGCTGCGCCCGCACCGGCTCGATGCCGAGAAGCTGGTCGGGCGGCATGGCGGCCCACTCCAGGCAAGCCGAGACGGCAGCCTCCGTCGGCGGCACGATGGGCAGGCCGTCGGTCCAGCCGTTGCTGTGATAGAGCTCCTGCGCGGCGGCGAAATCGGCCACGTCGTAGGCGCGCGAGGCAAGAGCGGAGCCGAGCTGTTGCTGCATGGCAGTGCCTTTCCGTCCGATCGGTTTGCCGATGTTCTCATTTCCAGTGGGCTGCGCGCTTCTCGGCGAAGGAGGCGAGGCCTTCGGCAGCCTCTGGCGTCTGGCGCTTCCTGGCGTGGGCATCGACCAGCGCGTCGAATGTCTTGCGATCGATGTTGCCCCAGGCGCTCTCCAGGATCGTGTCCTTCGTCTCGGCCATGGCGACCGGCCCGTTCTCGAGCAGCCGTGCCACGGTCTCCGCGCCACTGGCTTCCAGGCGATCCAGCGGCACCACTTGATGGGCAAGCCCGATGCGCACCGCTTCGACAGCGCCGAAGCGCTCGCCCGTCAGCGCGTAGCGCCGGAGCTGCCGAACCGAGATGGCGTCCGCGAGCTGCGGGATGATGATGGCCGCGGTCAGCCCCCAGCGCACCTCCGTGATCGAGAACATGGCGTTGTCGGCGGCGATGACGACGTCGCAGGCCGCGACGATGCCGGTGCCGCCGCCGAAGCAGCCCCCCTGCACCAGCGCCACCGTCGGCACCGGCAGGCGGTTGAGGCGGTCCACGGCTTCAGCCGTGGCGCGGCTGGCCTCGAGGTTCTCCTTCCTCGATTCGTTTGCAATCGATCGAACCCAGGCCAGATCGGCGCCGGCCTGGAAGTGGCGGCCGTTGCCCTTCAGCACCACGACGCGCAGCTCCTTGCGGGCCGAGAGCGCGTCCATGGCCGACAACAGGCCCGCGATCAGCTCCCCGTTGTAGGCGTTGTTCACCGCCGGGCGGTTGAGCGTCACGGTGGCGACGCCGCGTGCGTCGAGCGTATGCAGAACGGGTGCGCTGCTCATGTCGAGTTCCATCTTGGGGCGCGAAGGCGCAATTCGGCTTCGTCGCCATTGTGCCTCCTCCCGCGATCCGCGCAAAGCTGTGGTCGTCCCCGAACGGCCGGGCCATTGCCGCGTCCCTGACGCCGACAACACAATTTCAACCACTTGCCCTCCTAATCGGCTGGCGAACGGGGCTCGGCGCGAACTGCCGCGGCCGATGAACGGGTCGGCACACTCATGACGCGCATGCTGATGGCGACGGTGCTGCTGCTGGCGCTTGCCGGCTCGGCCGCGGCCACCACGTCCGGGCCGCGGCGCGACGTCGTCGACGGCATCATCGTGCATGCCATCAGCGGGCCGTCGTGCAGCCAGGGCAGGCTCGAGTTCTCCGGCGCGCCCGGCGATGCGGAACGCTGGAAAGCCTTCTTCGATCGCCATCCCTTCCTCGGCATCCACTACGTCGTCGACCGCGACGGCGTGGTGCAGGCCAGCACGCCCGAGAACCGGGTCGCCAACCATGCGCTCGACAACAACGACACCACCATCGGCATCGAGCTCGTGCATGCCGGAGACGGCGTCGAGCCGTTCGGGCCCAGGCAGACCGATGCTCTGATCGCGCTCATCAAGTCGATCCGCAGCCGTCATCGCATTGCCATTGCCGACATCAAGGGGCACAGCGACGTCGACCAGCGGACGTTTGCGTGCGGCGGCAAGGTCTACAAGACCAAGATGGACCCCGGCGCCAACTTTCCTTGGGCGCAGGTACGCGCTGCTCTGCGCGGCGAGCCACGGCTCGTTTCAGGTCCCGTTCGCGTGACCCGCCCGCCCGACGGCACGCGCAAGGCGGGCGCCGTCGCGCGCTGATTGCCAGTCGATGTCGCGAACGATTGTGGCGCGCTCTGCTGCGCGCGCCGTCGGCCGTCATGCCCGCGCGTCTCTGTATCGCCGGGAACAGCCTCGCGCTCCGCATTGGATCATCTTGGTGCAACGGGCCACAGCGGAATGCTGCCCCGGCCATCCGCAGGCGCAATCCGACATCGGCGGATTGCCGCGCACACCAACGGGAGGATCGCGGCCATGGCACCCTCGGCGCAGGTTTTCGAGCAGAATTCCGGCAAGCTCGCGAAGCCAGCTTTTGGTCCGGCGAGCGGCGTGATGGCCGTCTGGCGGTGCATCGCCGACTACGCGGCCGTGTGCGCCCGCTACCACGCGGGGGCGCGTCTCTACGAAGAGTTGTCTCGCCTCTCCGACGCGGAGTTGCGGCGGCGCGGCTTTTCCCGCGACACGATCGCACGCGAGATCTGCGCGGCTTGCGATCGGGCGCCGCCGCGCTGAGCCGCATTTGCGCGACACTCTCCGGCCACGCTCGAGGTTGTCGCCTCCCCGCAGTAAAAAGGCGGTGTGCCGTCTTTCTTTAGCCACATCCGGACGCGAGCTATCTGCGTGCGGGGTTTGCGGCTAGGCACTTGGATATCAGTCAAATTTCGGCTTCGGTCCTAGGTCGCGGGCGAGCGCGGCATGGGTGGCCGGCAAAGTCGAGGCGCTGCGTTGGTCGCGACTCGGGCTAGGACGAGCATTCGCCGTCTCACGAGCCGCCAGGGCGGGACGCGATGGAGAGCAAGAGCCAATGAGAAGGCGTGGTTCCCGGTGTGGTTGGCGTGGGGCCGTCCTTGCGGCGGGGCTTCTTGTCACCCTTGGGCCAGGCGCGGCCTCGGCGCAGGGCAGCGAGGGGGCCTGGTGGGAGGCGATCCCCGGCTTCGGCCGGATGGAGCAGCCGCGGCGCACGGCCGATGCCGATCCGCGGCGGCGCGAGGAAGCGGTCGACGATCTGCGCCCCAACGCCACCCCGATGCGCAGCGAGGCCATGATCGAGGCGCTGGAAGCGGCGATCGATCGCTACCAAGCGATCGTCGCGCGCGGCGGCTGGCCGGCGATCCCCGGCACGCGCATGATCCGGCCGGAGGACAGTGACGAGCGCTTGCCGATCCTGCGCGAGCGGCTGATGATCAGCGGAGACCTGTCGCGGCGCGACGCCGGCGGGTTCGGGTTTGGCTCCATCGACCTGGAGCCCGCGATCCGCAGGTACCAGTTCAACAACGGCTTGCGGGTGACGGGACGGGCCGACAAGCCCACCCTTCAGGCCCTGAACGTGCCGGCGCAGGCGCGCCTCGCCCAGCTGCGGCTCAATCTGCAGCGGCTGCGGAATCTCGGCGGCCAGCGTGTCGAGGATCGCTACGTCCTCGTCAACGTGCCGGGCTTCCAGCTCGAGGCGGTCGACCACCATCAAGTGGAGTTGCGCCATCGCGTCATCGCCGGCAAGCCCGAGCGCCAGACCCCTTCCGTCCGCGCCACCATCAAGGCCATCAACTTCTTCCCCTTCTGGCGCGTGCCCGAAAGCGTGGCGGCGCTCGATCTGATCCCCAGGCTCGTCAAGGAGCCTGACTATCTCCAGAAGGAGCAGATCAGGGTTCTGACGGGGTCCTACAACGGCCCCGAGATCGATCCCGCCAACATCGACTGGCGCCAGGCGGATGCCGCCAAGCTGCGCTTCCGCCAGGACCCGGGACCGCAGAATGCGCTCGGGCTGCTGCGCCTCGACATGCCCAACGAGCACGGCGTCTACATGCACGACACGCCGATGAAGCCGCTCTTCAACCAGCGTGCACGCGCCTTTAGTGCCGGGTGCGTTCGAGTGCAGGATGTCTTCGCGCTGGCCGAGTGGGTGGCGCGGCACGAGGTGGGCTGGGAGCAGCCCGGGCGTGTTCGCGAGGTCATCGAATCCGGGCGTCCGCTGGACCTGAACCTGACCCATCCCGTGCCGGTGTACTTCACCTACATCACCGCCTGGGCCGAGCCCTCCGGTGCCGTTCAGTTCCGGCCGGACATCTATGGACGTGACGGCCTGCGCGATGTCGCCGGCCACGAGCGCGATCCTGCCGATGGTCCCGCGCCGCCATGGACCCTGGCGCCCTGATTGGCTCCAGGCGGTCGAACGATTTGGGCCTTCGCTTCAGATTGAGCTGTGGCGACGCGGCAGTGCGGGGTTGCGCAACCAGGTCATCCGCTCGCTGGCGGAGGCCTGCGCCTCGCTGACGATGCCGGCATTGGCGGCACCCTGGCGGGCCATCTGCACGTAGCCGACGATGAGGCCGACGAGCACGCCGGCAAGCACCACATCCACGAGCCGCATGTTGATCTCTCCCCTTGCCTGCTCGCCGGCCCTTCGCCGGCGCCCGAACCAGCCCACCCGGCTCGTCCGATAGCCTGAGGATCGCTCATCGCCGGGGCGCGTGCTGTTCCGTCCGGAACAAGGGGCGCGGGGCCTGCAAGGGTCCCTTCCGAATGCGCCCCATGACTTGGGAACAGCCCTGCTCTAAGGTGCCACGCCGGTATGCGGTGGGCGGCAGAGGGACGCGTCTTAATGGTAACGATTAAAGCGGGGCCGCTTACCGAGCTGGTAAGTGCAACCTTTGCCAAGGCCGGCTGCTCGGCCGACGAGGCCGAGCGTATCGGCAAATACCTGGTCTCAGCCAACCTGACAGGTCACGACAGCCACGGCGTGGCGCGGGTGCCGCGCTACCTGCAATGGAAGCGCGACGGCGTGGTGCACGCCGACCGTAAGGTCAAGGTGGTGACCGAGACGCCGGTGCTGGCCGTCGTCGATGGCCTGCACGGCTTCGGCCAGACCGTGACGCCCCAGGCGGTCAGCATCGGCATCGAGAAGTGCAAAGCCATGGGGCTCGCCATGGTGGCCTTGAGGAATGCCGGCCATATCGGCCGCGTCGGCGACTGGGCCGAGATGGCCGCCGCGGCCGGCATCGTTTCCGTGCACTTCGTGAACGCCGCCGGCAGCGTGCTGGTGGCGCCGTTCGGCGGCAGCGAGCGCCGGCTGTCGACGGCACCGTTCTGCGTCGGCGTGCCCCGTCCCGGCGGCCAGCCGCCGGTGGTCCTCGACTTCGCCACCTCGGTGGTGGCCGAGGGCAAGGTGATGGTGGCGAGCCAGGGCGGCAAGAAACTGCCCGACAACGCCCTGATCAGCCTCGATGGCAAGATGAGCGCCGACCCCCACGTGCTTTACGGCGATTACA
>DATFCC010000154.1:0-5834 GCA_035253505.1 Hyphomicrobiaceae bacterium | reverse complement strand
AAGAGCGAATAGCACCGAATCCGGCTCGTCGATGGGCAGGGATGCATTGACGCGGTCGGTGAACGCCTTCATTGCGCGGCGAGTGGACTGGGTCCAGGCGCCGTGGATCTCGCCGTCATAGCAGCCGACGCGCTTCAGCTCCTTCTGCAGCTCGCGCGTGAGTGTGTCGCGGTCCTTCGGGATCGGACTGCCGCTGACCGGCGGCGGCAAGGCCTCTCCTGCGCGCGGCGCTAGAGTGACGACGACCGGAGCACTGTACGTGGCGCCTGGGTCGGCGGCGCGCGTGGGCGCAGGTATCGGCCGGTAGGCTGGCGTGGGAATGGGCGCCACCAGCGCCGGCCGGGCGACCTCCGTCACGATGGCCGCGCCAGCGTGCTCCGTCTCGCTGCGTGGGGTGCTGAAGCCGATTGAGGCATCGTCCGGAAACAAGCCATAGGCGCCGACGCCTAGCCCGGTCATGATCAAGACAACGCCACCCGCTTTACTCATAACGAGCCCCAACGCGCCTTGCACAAAGCACCCGGCTTTTCAGCCGGCTGCTGGCCACCATTTCATGCCATTGCGACAATCGTCTGGCGCTTGCCACATCGCCCGCAGGAGCAAGCCGCCACTATCAACGGCGCGATCATGCTCCCGGTTCCGGTGTGACGGCAAACACTTTCGCGCCACAATTCGGCCGGCGCGAGCGCGGGAGTGAGAAAGAGAGCGCCTGGAGCGTGGACAATTCGATGCCGCGGTGGATATCCAGTGGAAAGTCCGACCGCGTCAGAAGGCACCGGTGCGTACGCAACTCGACCGACGATGTGCGGCCCGGAATTGCCCTAAAAAGGGCGCAGGGGCATACGCAACTGAATCTGTTAACAAAAAGCAACGAATCACGTAGCCTCGTGTCCGAGGGGGTTGCGTCTGCGTACGCTGCGTCGTGTTTTGTCGGGTCTTGGGACTTGTGCAAAAGGTGGCGCCCACGCAGGCGGTGCCAATGTGCAAAACCCCTGTCGCCTCGCAGCTTCAGCCACACATCGATGCGCACGGCGCAGCATGCTTCGGTCACCGTTCGGACAAATTCCGACCGGGACGGCGCAGCCCGCCGAGGGAAATTGCGCCGATGCTATTGGGTTCGTGGCCCTTGTCCCCCTCGTAGAGAGACACGTCCGCCCGTTTCAACGCGGCGCGGTCGAAACAACAGGGGGCGTCAATGGCAAGACATGCCTTGGGCGTGCTGGGGGTGGTCGCGGCAGGTATACTGCTCGCTGTCTCCGCGGCCATGAACTACCGTTTCGGGTTCAGTCTCGGTAAGACCGCGTTGGACGGGCAGATCTACGGCGCCGCGTCGGCGGCCGCGGACTGCTTCAAAGCGCTGGTGCCGTTCTTCTTCTTCGCTGCGCTGCGCAACCGGATGTGGTCGCAGGCGCTCGCGGCCGCCTTGGTGTGGACGGTGGTCACCGGCTATTCGATGACATCGGCCCTCGGCCACGCCGCGCTCAACCGCCTGGACACGACCGGTCAGCGGGCCGTCGAGGCGGCCAACTACAAGGACCTGCGCGCGGACGCCAAGCGGGCACAGGATCAGCTCACCTGGATCCCGGCGCATCGGCCGGCGGAAACCGTGTCGGCCGAGCTCAACGTGCTCAAGGCGCAGCGCCAGTGGCTCCTCACCAAGGAATGCGCCGAGGTGACCGGGCGGGCGGGCCGCGAATTCTGCCAGCAGTACCACAAGCTGAACGCCGAGCACGCCTCGGCCCAGCAATCGGAAAAGCTGGAGGCACGCATTGCCGAGATCGGCTCCAAGCTCGCCAAGTCGGCGGGCGGCACCGTGATGGCTGAGGCGGACCCGCAGGCGAGCGTGCTCGCCAAGCTCACCGGTCTCGACGTGGAGCACGTGCAGACGGCGCTCACGCTGTTCGTCGCGCTGCTCATCGAAATCGGATCCGGCTTCGGCATGTACGTGGCCTTTGCCTACTGGCGCATCAACGATCGTCGCGAGGAGCCGGCGCAGGTTGCAAGCGCCCAGCCGGTCACGGCGGCCATCCGCGAGACCGAGCGGCTGCCGGCCGCACAGTTCGTGCCGGTCTCCGAGATCGAGGTGGCGCCGCTGGCGCCGGTTGCCTCGGAGGCCACGCCGGAAGCGGTCACCGGGCCCCCGGTGCCGCGCCGCCTCGGTGCCAACGACAACCGTGTGGCGCACGGCGTGCCCGACAGCGACGTGCAGCGCTTCTACCGGGAGCGCGTCGTGGCGGCCGCGGAAAGCGCGAGCCTCACGTCCACCGAGCTCTACGAGGAATATTGCCGGTGGTGCGAGGACAACGAGAAGGAGCCTTTCGCCCATCCCAGGGTCACGCGCGAGATCGGCGAGCTGGGGGTCAAGAAGGAACGCATCGGCAAACGCACCCGCTACTTCGGTATTGCATTGAGAACGGACACGGGACGCCAGGAGGACAAGAAGCTGCCGGCCTCACTACCAAGAGCAGCGTAAGCCGCAAGGCAAGACTGACAAAAGGGGCCGCTTCGCGCGGCCCTTTTTTATTTGGCTATTCGCGACTGCTTCACAGATGGGCCGACATGCCGCCGTCGACGTCCAGATGGGCACCGGTGACGTAGGATGCATCGTCGCTGGCGAGAAACAGTGCGGCCCTGGCGATCTCCTCGGGCAGGCCGAAGCGTCGCAGCGGTGTGCTGCCGAGCAGGGCGTTGCGGATGGCCGGGTTGCTCAGCGCCCGCGCCGTCAGCGACGTTTCGACGAAGCCCGGCGCCAGCGCGTTGACGCGAATGTCGAAGGGCGCGTACTCGACGGCCAGGCCGCGCGTGAGGGCGAGCACGGCGCCCTTGGTGGCGGAGTAGGCCGCCAGTTGGCGCAGGCCGCGATGGCCCATGATGGAGGCGACGTTGATCAGGGAGCCTCGCTTCGACGCCTTCAGAAGCGGAAAGCCGTCGCGCGCCACGCGCACGACGCCATCAAGGTTGACCTCGCGGATCTTCATCCAGTCGGCATCGCTCATGTGACGGAAGTCGCCGCGCACGTTGAGGCCAGCGTTGTTGACGAGGACATCCAGCCGGCCGTGGCCCTTCTCCACGGCGGCAAACATGGCGCCGACGTCCTGGCCGCGCGACACGTCGGCAGTCATGGCCAGCGCCCGGCCGCCCGAGCGGACGATCTCGCCGGCGACGGCGTCGGCGGCGGCGCTGTCGAGGTCCGTGACATAGACGTGCGCACCCTCGCCGGCAAACAGCAGGGCGATGGCCCGGCCGATGCCGGAGCCGGCGCCAGTGATGAGGGCGATGCGGCCATCCAGACGCGGCATCGGCGGCCTATTGTTTCGTAGGCGGAACCGGCGATACCCACTTCTCGCGGATGGTCACGAGCTCCTCTGAAACCGTCGGATGAAGCGCCACGGTGGCGTCGAAATCGGCCTTGGTGGCACCGAGCTTCATGGCGATGGCGGCCATCTGCACGATCTCGGCGGCGTCGGCTCCGAGGATATGGCAACCGACGACGCGGCCGCTGTCGCCGTCCACCAGCAGCTTCATGAACATGCGCTCATCGCGCCCGGACAGCGTGTGCTTGAGCGGCTTGAAGCGCGCCTTGTAGACATCGAGCTTGGGGTATTTCTCGCGTGCCCTGGCTTCCGTGAGACCCACGGTCCCGAGCTCGGGTGTCGAGAAGACCGCGGTCGGCACGAGCTCATGGTCGACGTTCACCGGCTTGTTGCCGAAGACGGTATCGGCAAACGCATGGCCCTCGCGGATGGCCACCGGCGTGAGATTGAGGCGGTCCGTCACGTCACCCACGGCGTAGATGTTTTCGGCCGAGGATCGGGACTGCGCGTCGACGGCGATCTCCCCTTTCCCGCCCAGCTTCACGCCCGCGCGCTCGAGGCCGATGCCTTTGGTGTTCGGCGACCGGCCGGTGGCGAACATCACCGCGCCCGTCTCGACCACCCGGCCGTCCTTCAAGGTGGCCTTGAGATGGGTCCATCCCTTGTCGATGCCGGCGAGGTCCGCGTTGCACACGATGTCGATCCGGCGTTTCAGCAGCTCGTCGGTCAGGTGGTCGCGCAACTCCTCCTCGAAGCCGCGCAGGATCTTCGGCCCGCGATAGAGAAGCGTGGTCTCCACGCCCAGGCCGTTGAAGATGCCGGCGAACTCCACGCCGATGTAACCGCCGCCCACGATGACGATGGACTTCGGCAAACGCTCGAGATGGAAGGCCTCGTTGGACGTGATGGCATGGCCGACGCCCGGGATCTGCGGCAACACCGGCCGGCCGCCGGTAGCGACAAGGATCGTGCGCGCGGTGATCCTGCGATTTCCCGGCTGCACGGTAAGCGTGTGCGCATCGGCCAGCTCCGCGCGCCCTTGCAGGATGGTCACGCCCGCGCGCTCCAACCCCTGGCGATAGAGACCCTCCAGGCGGATGATCTCGGCGTCCTTGTTCGCGATCAGGGTCGGCCAGTCGAAATCGGGCTGCGACAGGCTCCAGCCGAAGCCGGCGGCGTCCTCGAACTCGTCGCGGAAGCGGCTGGCGTAGACGAGGAGCTTCTTCGGCACGCAGCCGCGGATAACACAGGTGCCGCCCAGGCGGTACTCCTCGGCAAGGGCTACCTTGGCGCCGTGTCCGGCCGCGACGCGCGCGGCCCGGACGCCGCCCGAGCCGCCACCGATGACGAAGAGATCGTAGTCGAACTGGCTCATGCGGCGCTCACTAACCTGTCTGGGCTTCGCCAAGTTGGACGAGGGGTCCCCGGCTGGCAATCCTGCGATGGGACAGGTTGCCTGGGCCCGCAGGCGCAACGAAACGGCGGATCGGAGGAATATGCAACTCCTGCCCTGCTCGCTGCCGTTCCGGCAGGCAGTGACTGTTGGCAACTCCGTTAGGGCAACAATATTATGGCTTTCACGGGGTTATGGCGTTTGGCGAGCGGCCGAGCACGCGCAGGAGCCGTTGACGGATGGCGTCCGATCCGAACCCGCAGTCGCTGACAGCCGAGGACCGCAAGGCGTCGGGAGAGATGGCCTTCCGGCGCTTCTGCATGCCGCGCTTCTCCCGATACCGCAGCGCCGATCACGACGAGCTGGTGGAACGCGCCCGCTTCCATCTGCGCAACGCCACCGCAATCCGTCTCGCCGTCGGCGCGAGCGACTTGCAGGCCTACGTGTTCGAGCCGGAGGGAAGCTGGAATGGCTCCTCGATCCTCCTCGTTCACGGGTGGACGGCGGAAGCGGCGTTCATGACGGCCTTCGCCGAGCATTTTCGCAAGCGCGGCTTTCGCGTGGTGCTGTTCGACTTCCCCGCCCACGGCAAGAGCCTGCCCGAGACGGCCAGCCTCATCGACTGCGCCCACGCCGTGCGCGAGGTGGCCGAGGCGCTGGGGCCGATCCAATTCGTTCTCGCCCATTCGCTGGGTGGTATGGCCGCATTGCTGGCCGCGGGCGGCCGCAAGCCCATGCCGCGTGGCTATCCCTTCAAGGCCTTCGTGCTGGTGGCGATGCCCAATCACTTCGCCAACGTGCTCGAGGCGTTCAGCCAGGATGAGGGGTTGTCGCCTGCCACAAGGACGGCTTTCGACGAGCGGATGGAGGAGGTGGCCCACCGCCGAGTCGTCGATTTCACGGGCGTCAATCTGCTGGCCGAGGCCGGCCGGCCGGCGCTGATCATGCACGCGCGCGACGATGCGGATATCGCCTTTGCCGAAGCCGAGGAGATGATCGCCGCCTGCCCGACTCGCCTCGAGCTGCACGCCTTCGATGACCTCGGCCATCGCAAAATTCTCTACGCGCCGCCCGCCGTGAGAGCCGCCACCGCATTCCTCCTGCGCGCGCATGCGGCACTGATGGCC
>DATFCC010000153.1:0-7498 GCA_035253505.1 Hyphomicrobiaceae bacterium | reverse complement strand
CGTTGCAAACCCTCGGAAATCCCGCTTCGCAGCGCTCTGCTCACCGATACGCGCGCCGCGGCTTGATCGGCCTGCGGCGGCCCTCCACATTGCCGGGCAGCAGGATCGTTCCGGCGCAGGAGCTACGCGTGGCAACCCCGGGCGGGGCTTCCATGTCGCTACGCGAGCAGGCGCAGAAGAAGTGATCCGGCGGCGGCGGAAAAAAGGTCGGACGCATGCCCTTCACACGCATCTCGCTCAAGCGCGGCAAGCCCGTGGCCTACCGCAAGGCCATCATGACCGGCATCTACGCGGCCATGCGCGAGACCTTCGACGTGCCGCAGGACGACCGCTTCATGGTGCTGACCGAGCACGACGGCGCCGACATCCTCTATGGCGCCGGCTACCTCGGGATCGAGCGCAGCGACGATCTGGTGATGATCCAGATCACCGCCAACAACACGCGCACCGTGGAGCAGAAGAAGGCGCTCTATCGGGCCATCGCCGACCGCCTCGGCGCCGATCCGGGAGTTCGGCCCGAGGACGTGCTGGTCAACATCGTCGAGGTGGCGAAGGAGAACTGGTCGTTCGGGCGCGGGGAGGCGCAATACGGCTAGCCATGAACCCCGCCGGCACGGCACCCGTCGAGTGGATGGTGACGCCCGGGCTCGTGGCCTACGAGCCGGCGTGTGCGCTCATGTCCGAACGCGTCGATGCGATTGCCGCAGGCAAGGCGGCGGAGCTCGTCTGGCTCCTCGAGCATCCGCCGCTCTACACGGCCGGCACCAGCGCCAAGATCGCCGACCTGATCGAGCCGGATCGCTTTCCGGTGCACAAGACCGGGCGCGGCGGTGAGTTCACCTACCACGGGCCGGGCCAGCGGGTCGGCTACCTCATGCTGGATGTGCGCCGGCGCTGGGGCGGCGTGCGCGAGTTCGTGACGGCGATCGAGGAGCTGATCATCGATACGGCTGGGCTGCTCGGCGTGCGTGCGCATGTGCGCAAGGGTTTCGTAGGGGTATGGGCCGGCGAAGCGGACCGGGCCGGGGAGCGGCAGGAGAAGATCGCCGCCATCGGCGTCCGGCTGCGGCACTGGGTGAGCTCGCACGGCTTCAGCATCAACGTGTCGCCGGACCTGTCGCACTTCGCCGGCATCGTCCCGTGCGGCATCCGCGAGGACGGGGTTACGAGCCTCGCCGCCCTGGGCGCCGGCGTGTCGATGGCGGACGTCGATCAGGCCTTGCGGACGGTGTTCGAGCAACGCATCGCGCTCACCCGCGAGGTCCCGCGCGCAGCCGCGCGAGGAATGCCGCCCGGGCTGACGGAGGACGGTGAGCCTGTCGGAGCGTGAGATGATGGGTGGCGCTGGTCGCCCTAGCCCTTGGTCGGCGGCCTGCTGCTGCCGCCCGCGGCAGGCGCGGGCGCGGGAACGCTGGGGTTGTCGGGAGTATCGTAGTAAAGGGCCCCTTCCTCGATGGAGACCACATCCTCGGCCTCCAGCTGATACTCCTCCTCCTCATCGTCGTCGAGATGAACGGTGCACCCTTTGAGGCAAACGCCGGCCAGCACTTGCTGGGGTTTGAGGACGTGTTCGGTCCTGGTATCCCCCTCGACGACCGTCACTTTGTGATCGAGATCGTCGCGGTTGGTGATCGTCACCGCGTGGGCTGCGGTGCTGCCCGACAGGAGCAGGATCCCTCCAACCACAATGGCAATACGCGCCGGCAGTATGAGACTCAAAGGGTGCACCCTGTTGCGTGGGTTACTTCTTCTTCTTCTTGGCGGTCTTCTTCTTCGCGGTCTTCTTTGCCTTCTTCGCCTTCATGTCCTGTCCTTCCATCTGTGACCGAGTCACCCGAATCGAGTTCGGGCAATGTCAATGTGAAAATTTTTCAAGCAATTGCCAAACGGATTTTTCCGCTGACGCCTATCGACGTTTTCGATAGATACATTTTCACCATACCTCGGTGTGAGAGCAGAGCGATGGACATCGCACTCGCGCGCACGTTTCTGATGGTTGCCGAGACCGGCAGCTTCATCGATGCGGGACGCAAGCTCAACATAACACAATCCACCGTCAGCGCACGCATCCGCGTGCTGGAGGAGTTGTTCGGCCGTCCTCTGTTCGAGCGCAGCAAGAACGGCGCGGCGCTCACGGGCGCCGGCGAGCAGTTCCAGAAGCATGCACTCGCGCTCGTGCGGGTGTGGCAGCACGCGCAGCTCGACGTCGGCTTCTCCGGCCCCTACCGCGACCACCTGGCGGTCGGCGCCCACGCCACGTTGTGGGACGGCTTCCTGATGCGCTGGATCACCTGGCTGCGCGACAACATTCCCGATATCGCCATCTCGGCATCGGCCAGCCTGTCCGCAGTGATGATCCAGCGCCTGCTCGAGGGCACGCTCGACCTCGCCATCATGTATCGGCCGGGGCAGCCCCCTGGGCTGACCATCGAGCACCTGTTCGACGAGGAGTTCGTGATGGTGACGAGCGCCCGCTCGCGCAGCCGACCCACGGACAGCAACTATGTGTTCGTCGACTGGGGGCCCGACTTCCAGGCCGAGCACGCCGCCGCCTACCCCGAGCTCACCAACACGGCGGTGAATCTGGACCTCGGCTCGCTGGGGCTCGATTTTCTGCTCGCCAACGAGGCCTCGGGCTATTTCCCGCGCCGGCTGGTCAAGCGGCACGTCAACCGCCGGCGACTGCGGATTCCTGCACGCGCCCGGTCCTTCACCTATCCCGTCTACATGGTCTACCCCGAGGCGCGCGACGAGGAAGCCTACGAGCCGATCCTCCTGGGGCTGCGCCGGGCCGCCGAGCGCATGATCTGAGGGATGCGCTTCACGCGCTCATGACTTGGTCATGCCCGTGATGCTCTGGCTGACCGCGCGCGGATCGCGCGTTGGCCAGCGTCCGGCATCCACCTGCGCCCAGAACGCGGCCAAGGCGGCATTGAACGCGTCGGGCTCCTCGATGTTGATGGTATGGCCGCTGTTGGGAATGATCTGCAGGGCGGCCGAGGGAATCGTGCGCTTCATGAACACCCCCGGCAGCAGGCACGGCCAGTCCTCGTCGCCATTGAGAATGAGGGTCGGGACCGTCAGCTTCTTCATCTGCGCTTCGAGGTCGAAGAGCGAGGGGCGCTCGCGCTGCACCCCGAGCTGGGTATTGGCGGCGCCCTTGGCCGAGTGCTCGGCAAGCTGGCGCTTGAACTCGTCGAACCCGCGCGGGTCCTTGTTCTCGAACTGGACGCGGGTGGGGCCGTAGGCATAGGCCGCGGCGAAGGCGGGCATGCCCTCCTTCTCGAGCCTGGCCGCGATCACCTGCGCCTCGCTGCGGAACTTCTCGCGCTCCTCCTTCTCGGCGCCATAGCCGCAGCCGCCGACGACGAGGGAACGCGCGCGTCCCGGATAGGTGAGGCCGAAGTGCAGTGTCGCAAACCCGCCCATGGAAAGGCCGACGATGTGCGCCTTGTTGATCTGGAGGGCGTCGAGGACGGCGCGGATGTCGTCGCAGGCCCGCGCCTGGGAGTAGGAGGCGACGTCCTGCGGCACCTCCGAGGGCGTCCACCCGCGCGCGTTGAAGGCGATGCAGCGGTAGCGGCGCGCGAAGGCGCGCATCTGCGGCTCCCAGCTTCGATAGTCGCCTGCGAACTCGTGCACGAACACCACGGGTGTCCCGGTCCCGGCCTCCTCGTAGTAGAGCTTGACGTTGTCATCGGTGGTCAGAAGGGCCATGGCTGTCGCGTCCCGGCTCGATGTGTCCGCCTGATCGGCGCAATCCTCAGCAAAGGCGAGGTGGCCGGACAGGTCAACAGGCCGCGTCGACCGCAGGGTGAAGGGGGACCTGGCGAAAGGACATGGCTGATCGCTCCAACGACGAGGTAAGCTGCGGAGACAATGTGGTGTGGAACACCTTCAGGCAGGCAAGCACGACATGACCACGCAGGGAGCGAACCGGCAGAGGACAGGGCCAGCCGCGGGCAGTGAGGGGGCGCCGGCGACGGAGGCGGATGCCGTTACCCGCGCCAGACGCGTCGCCGACGTCATTCGCGGCGCGGTGACCCGGATCGAGGCTGGCCGGGCATTGCCGGCCGACGTCGTGGCGGCCCTGCACGAGGCCCGCATGTTCCGCCTGCTGCTGCCGCGCACGCTCGGCGGCGACGAGCTGCATCTCAAGACGCTGGCCCAGACCATCGAGGTGATCGCCAGTGTCGATGCCAGCACGGCGTGGTGCCTCGGACAGGGTGCCGGCTGCGCGATGGCGTCCGCCTACCTGAAGCCCGAGGTGGCGCGTCGCTTCTTCGGTCCCCCCGATGCCGTGCTCGCCTGGGGGGCGGGCATCGCCGGCAAGGCGGTTGCCACGGACGGCGGCTATCGCGTCACCGGCAAATGGATGTTCGCCAGCGGCGCCGCCAACGCCACCCTGCTCGGCGGCCACAGCTACGTCTTCGAGAAGGACGGCTCGCCGCGCATGCGCGCCGACGGCCGTCAGGTCGACCGCACCGCACTGTTCGCCTACGCCAAGGCCAACGTCCACGACATGTGGCACACGCTCGGGCTGCGCGGGACAGCCAGCTACACCTATGAGGTGAACGACCTGTTCGTGCCGGAGGAAGAGACGATCGATCGGGAGGAGCCGGCCGAGCGGGTCGAGCAGGGCACGCTGTTCCTGTTCCCGGCGACGCAGGCCTATGCGGCGGCCTTCAGCTCGCTGATGCTGGGCATCGCCACTTCGCTGGTGCGCGACCTCAAGGCACTGGCCACCACCAAGACGCCGCGCGCGGCCCCTTCCACGCTGAAGGAGAGCCCGGTGTTCCAGATGCAGCTTGCCATTCTCGAAGCGCGGCTGCGGGCCTGCCGCGCCTATCTGCACACCACGCTCGACGATGCTTGGGCCCACACGGAGGCTGTGCGCAATCCCACGATCGAGGATGCCGCCAACCTGAAGCTCGCCACCACCTACGTCATCAACCAGGGCGTCGAGATCGCCACCGAGGCCTACCGCGCGGCGGGGGCAACGGCGATCTTCCCGACCAATCCGTTCGAGCGGCGGTTGCGCGATGCGTTGTCCGCCTCCCAGCAGGTGCAGGGGCGGCCCTCCAACTTCACCACCATCGGCCGCGTCATGCTCGGTCTGCCGCCGGACACGCCGCTGCTCACGTAGGCCGGGCGCTTCGCCGATCATCCCACGCTCGGCTCCATTGGCGCTGCGACGGCGCCCTGGCCGCTACCTCGTATGCGTCCGCATGCCTCGACGCTGTCCGGGATGGCGGAATAAGCTTCCCTTGCGAGGAGTGTTCGGAGCATCCAGGGATGAACGATGTTGATCTGGTGGCGCGCGACGCGCGGGCGATGCCGGGACCCGAGCACGTCGCGGCCGGTTGGCTCGCGGAATTCGAGGCCGCGCTGGCAAGCCGCGACGCAGCGGCCGTCGCCGCGCTGTTCCAGCCGGACAGCCACTGGCGCGACCTCGTGGCCTTCACCTGGACCATCACCTCCACGCTCGGTGCGGCCAAGCTCGCGCCGCTTCTCGTCGCCCGGCAGGCCGAGGTCGCTGCCCGCAACTTCCGCCTGGCTGAGCGCCGCACCGCCCCCCGCCGGGTGCGTCGCCTCGGCATCGAGGTGATCGAGGCCATCTTCGCATACGAGACCGCGCTGGGGCGCGGCAACGGCGTCGTCCGGCTGGTGCCCGACCGTGAGCGTGGTTGGGACCGGTGCCGCGCTTGGGTGTTCCTGACCACGCTGGAAGAGCTCAAGGGGTTCGAGGAGCACATCGGCGCGCGCCGGCCGACGGGCGAGGCCTACTCGCGCAACTTCGGCGGGGAGAACTGGCTCGATCAGCGCCGGCGGCGCGAGGCCTACGCCGACCGCGATCCCGCCGTGCTCGTCATCGGCGGCGGCCAGGCCGGCCTTGCCATTGCCGCGCGCCTCAACCAGCTCGACGTCGACACCCTGGTCGTCGACCGGTGGGAGCGCATCGGCGACAACTGGCGCCAGCGCTACCACTCGCTCGCGCTGCACAACCAGATCCACGTCAACGATCTCCCCTACATGCCGTTTCCGCCGACGTGGCCCAAGTACATCCCGAAGGACATGCTGGGAAACTGGTTCGAGTATTACGCCGGCGCCATGGAGATCAATTTCTGGACCGGCACCGAGTTCGTCGGCGCCACGTGGGACGCTGGCGCACGGTGCTGGGCCGCGCGCGTCAAGCGGCCTGACGGCAGCGAGCGCTTCATGCGGCCGCGGCATCTGGTGTTCGCCAACGGGGTCAGCGGCATTCCCAAGATCCCCGAGCTGCCGGGGCTCGACGGGTTCAAGGGCACGGTCGTGCACGCCCACAGCTTCACCGACGGATCACCATGGCGGGGCAAGCACGCGCTGGTGCTCGGCACCGGCAACAGCGGCCACGACGTCGCCCAGGACCTGTACAGCCACGGCGCCGCCACCACCATTATCCAGCGCGGCCCCTCGACGGTCGTCAGCATCGATCCGAGCGCCAAGCTCAATTACGCGCTCTACGACGAGGGGCCGCCGATCGAGGACTGCGATCTCCTCGCCACCGCCGCCACCTATCCGCTGATCGTGCGTGCCTATCAGCTCGCCGTCGAGCGCATGGTCGAGTTCGACAAGGAGCTGATCGCCGGCCTGATCGCGCGCGGGTTCAAGTATGATCTGGGCGAGGACAAGACCGGTCACCAGATGAAGTATCGCCGCCGCGGCGGCGGCTACTACCTCGACGCCGGCTGCTCGGGCCTGATCATCGACGGCAAGATCGGCCTCCTGCAGTTCGACACCATCGAGCGGTTCGTGAGCGAGGGTGCCCTGCTGCGTGACGGCAGCATCGTGCCGGCCGACCTGCTGGTGCTGGCCACCGGCTATCACACGCAGCTCGAGCTCGTGCGCCGCGTGCTCGGGGAGGACGTCGCGCACCGGATCGGCCCGGTCTGGGATTGGGGCGAGGACGGCGAGATGAACAACATGTGGAAGCGCACGGCGCAGGATGGGCTGTGGTTCATCGCCGGCAGCCTCGCCCAGTGCCGCATCTACTCGAAGTATCTCGCGCTCCAGATCAAGGCCTTCGAGGAAAAGTTGATCTGAGAACGCGCAAGGATGGACCCCGTCATCCCGGCCGGGAGCGCGGAGCGCGCAGAGCCGGGATCCAGCAACAAAAGCACCGATGCACGCCGTTGCTCTGGGTCCCGGATAGTTCGCTGCGCGAACTTCCGGGATGACAGTTGGTGGAGCTGTGCCCCTCGCGATTGTCATCCCGGCCGGAGCGCAGCGGAGAGCCGGGACCCAGGGGTGAGGATGGCAGCGCTTGTCTCGGGTCGCCCCGGTCCGGACTATTTCGTGGGATGAGAGGACCGCATAGGGCGGCCCGGTTTCGACAAATTCCGCAGGCCTGATGTGGCGGGTGCGGAAAAACGAAACCGGCTCAGGGAGGCCGCCATGCCCGAATACGACGAACACCGAACAGCCGTGCCTGTTCTGTCGCGGCGCCAGGCCGTTGGCG
>DATFCC010000152.1:0-2041 GCA_035253505.1 Hyphomicrobiaceae bacterium | reverse complement strand
CTCGCCCAGTCGATCTCGGGCTGGGTCAATGCGCTGCTGCTGGCGGCGGTCCTGCTGCGCCGCGGCCATTGGCTGCCCGATGCGCGGCTCAAGTCGCGCACCGGGCGCATGGTCCTGGCGACCATCGGCATGACGTTGGCTCTCGCCGGTTTGCTCGTGGTGTTGCGCCCCGCGCTGGCGCATCCCGACCTGAAGGGCGTGATCGCGTTGCTCGGCGCCTGCGCACTAGGCGGCGTGGTTTACGGTGCGCTGGGCGCGGTCCTCGGCGTGGTGAAGCTGTCGGAGATGCGCTTCCTGATGCGCCGCCAGCCTGGCGTCAGGCCAGCCGACCCAGGCGAACAACCGTGACGCCGGGGCGCAACGGCCGGTTCGACGAGGGCATCACCAGCACGCAATTGTCGTAGGGCGTGGTCACCGGCTCGCCGTCATCGTGGCCGAGCACGGTGCCCGCCTTGGCGATGATCTCCTGTCCCTCGAAGCGGCGCGCCGGCGTGAAGTTGCCGCGCTTGGTGGCGATCGCATGCGTCACCTCGACGACGCGCTGCCGGGCCGGCGCCGGCTGCTTCCAGTCGGACGGCAGGTCGCCCGCTTCGACGATGCCGCTTGCCACCAGGAAACGGGCGGTCACGTCCTTGGCGACCTTCACCGACGAGGCGCGCCAGTGCTGGCCGGTCTCGATCAGCAAGGCGTTCTTGGCGCTCTTGGGATCGCCGAAGCCACCATAGTCGCGCATCCGCATGCCGGCCGCATGGCCCGCATCTGCGATGATGTCGACCGGCGTGCCGACCTTCTTGGCAAGTTCCGCGCCCTTGGGCAGCGGGCCTGCCAGCATCAGCGGTACGCCGTCGTCGTGCATCGAATGGAGGTCGAGCAGCAGGTCGGCGCGCTCGACGAACGGTTTCACCACCTGCGCCCGGCGCGTCTCGGCGGTGTTGGCCGGCTGGTCGAGGCGGCCCCAGGTGCGATTGAAGTCCTCGTCGATCATGCGCGACTTGAACGGCGTGCGGGGGTCGAACGAGTGGTAGGCGTCGATGTTGTTGAAGCCCAGGATCAGCGTGCCCTTGCGTGGGCGCAGGCCCTTGGCCAGCAGCGCATCGACCACCACCGCGCCGGACACCTCGTTGCCGTGGGTCAGCGCGCAGACCATCACGGTCGGACCGGGCGTGCCGCTCTCGAAGACGTGGATATAGGGCGCGGCACCCTTTTCCCACTTTCGCAGTTCAGGGAAGTCGAATTCGATCGGCGGATTGTCGGACATAGAGCCTCCAACCCTCCGTATAAATCATTCATCGAATCGCACAACTGCAGCGATTTCCGAGCAGATGAAGCCGCGCGCGGTTCCCTCTGCTCGGAATGTGCTGGGCGAACCCAAGCCCACCGCGCGATACGCCTCGCGGCGGGCCTTCGAAATGCCGGCTTATCAGCGGATGCGATCGCCGCGGCAGTTGTACTTGCGGCCAAACTCGTCGGTGATGGCGACGGCCCTGGCCGGGCCGCACGACTGATTGCCCATCATGGAGGCATTCGACATCGAGGCGCTCGACGGCTCGGCCGCGACGGCCTGGCTCTGCATCGGCGCGTAACTGGGAGGGGCATAGGCATAGGGCTGCTTCATTTGCGCCTTGGTCATCGACGATGAGTTGCCGGAGCCATACGCGGTCGGACCGGATGTGCCGACGGCGGCCGTGGCATCGCCGGCGTTACAGGGGGTCTTCGTGTACGCCATCTTGGCGGACGACCAGGCCTCGGGGCCGCATGAGCTCGTCGAGCTCTGGGCCATTGCCGTCGCAAAGGGAACGGCGGCCGCCAGTACGGTAGTGACCAGAAGCGTCTGCACGCGCGTCATGATGCAACTCCTTTCGCTGTCCGATTTCGCCTGCTCTCGAAACGCACCCTCTCGCGCGCACGTTGCGTGGCGGTTCACGGAAAAAAGAGCGCATCGACGACGCATTGAGAGTTTTGTGTAAGGCTTGAGGGGGCGCGATCGTCGCACGGCGTGCTCATGTCTTTGCTGGGAGCGCGGCACTCCAGTGCCGCTCAT
>DATFCC010000151.1:0-6137 GCA_035253505.1 Hyphomicrobiaceae bacterium | reverse complement strand
TGCGGCCGGCCTTGGCGTGGGCGATCTCGTCCCGGATGTGGGACAGGATGCGCGTGCGGATGCCCTGCGGACTGGCGGCGATGGCCTCGATCTCGGCCGGCTCCGCGTAGCCGGTGATGAAATTGAAGATGCGGGTGACGTCGCGGCCGATGACGGCGTCGGCGGTGAAGAACGACAAGTCGGAATAGATCTTGGCCGTGACCGGGTGATAGTTGCCGGTGCCGATGTGGCAGTAGGTGGTGAGGTCGGCGCCTTCGCGGCGCACGATCAACCCGAGCTTGGCGTGCGTCTTGAGCTCGATGAAGCCGTAGACGACATGAACACCGGCGCTTTCCAGATCGCGCGCCCACTTGATGTTGGCGGCCTCGTCGAAACGGGCCTTGAGCTCGACCACGGCCGTCACCGACTTGCCGAGATCGGCGGCATCCTTGAGTGCGCGCACGATCGGGCTGTCGTTGGACGTGCGATAGAGCGTCCACTTGATGGCCATGACGTTGGGGTCGGCCACGGCCTGGCGCAGGAGCTGCACCACCACGTCGAAGGACTCGTAGGGGTGATGCACCACGATGTCCTTCTTGCGGATGGCGGCGAAGCAGTCGCCGTTGAAATCGCGGATGCGCTCGGGAAAGCGGATGTTGAAGGGCCGGAACACGAGATCGGGACGCTCGGGGACGATGAGCTGGCTGGTATCGGCGAGGCCGAGCATACCTTCTTTGATGAACACGGCGTCGTCGCGGATCTCGAGCTCCTGTACGACGAAGCGCTGCAATCGTGTCGGCATCTGGCCGTCGATCTCGAGACGGATGACGTTGCCGCGGCGGCGGCGTTTGAGCGCCGTCTCGTAGACCGCGACGAGGTCCTCGGCCTCCTCCTGCACCTCGATGTCGCTGTCGCGCAGCACCCGGAAAGCGCCATGGCTGCGCGCCAGGAAGCCTGGGAAAAGGCGCGACAGGAACATGCCGATCATGGCCTCGATGCGGATGAAGCGGATCGGCTGTATACCCTCCGTGCGGGCGCCCTCCTCCGCGGGGAGGCGGATGAAGCGCACGAGCTGCATCGGAATCGGCAGCAGGGCGTGCATGGTGGTGCCATCGCGCTCGCGCCGCAGCTCGACGCCGACGGTGATGCCGCCATTCTGGATGAAGGGGAAAGGATGCGCCGGATCGACGGCGAGAGGCGTCAGCACCGGCAGGAACTGGGCAATGAATTGCCGGTCGAGCCATTCGCGCTCGGCCGGGCGCAGCTCCCTCGGCTCGACGATGTGGATGCCGGCGCCTGCCATCTCGGCCCGCAGCGACACCCAGCAGGCCTGCTGGTCGGCGACCAGCCCCATGGCGACACGGTTGATCTCGGCAAGTTGCTGGAACGGGGTTAGCCCGTCCTGGCTGGGCTGCGTGATGCCGGCGGCGACCTGCCCATAGAGGCCGGCGGCGCGCACCATGTAGAACTCGTCGATGTTGGAGGCCGAGATCGACAGGAAACGCAGGCGCTCGAGCAGCGGATGATGGATATTGAGGGCTTCCTCCAGGACGCGCCGGTTGAACTGCAGCCACGACAGCTCGCGGTTGTAAAAGCGCGCCGGCCCCGAGGGCGGCAGCGGCTTGACCGGGGCCTTGGCCGCCGCGGCCCGTTCCTTCAACCTGGTCTTTGGCGCACTCATGGGGTCGTCCGGGGTGGATGATACATCCCAAATGGGGATGGCTGCGCCTGTGGCAAAGACGCCACGAGCGTGACGCAGCTCGACCGTATTCTGCAACACTAAGATGAAGGTTTGGTGGCGCCTTGAGCCTAACCGGGGCCGGCCCGCTGCTGCAGGTCCAGGACATCTGCCGCCAGCGCCCGCGTGACCTTGCGGTGGGAGGCCAGGGCGGCCGCATCGATCCCGGCCACGATGGTCGCCGCGGCCTCCATGGACCGCTCGATGCGCAGGGCCAGGAAGGCGATGACGTGCGGCTCCACGCTGAGCTGCCGGTCGGCGAAGTGCTTGACGAGGACCGCCTTGAGCAGGGCCTCGTCCGGGGGATCGATGGTAACGATCGGCAGGGCGCGCAGCCGCGAGCGCAGGTCCGGCAACGCGACCTCGAGCTCGCCGGGAGGCACGCGCGAGGTCAGCAGCATCGTCATCCGGCGCTCACGCGCCAGATTGAGCAGATGAAAGAGGACGCGCTCGTGGCCGATGCCGCCGTGCAGGTCCTCGACGAGCAGCGCGCTCCCGGTCCAGGCGATGTCGGCCTCGCCGAGGCGGCCGGCATCGAGCCGCGCGGCGTGCGACTTGAGACGCCACACGTTGGCGAGATGGCTCTTGCCGGCATGCGCGGGCGCCACCACCAGGGCGCAGGGTTGGGGCCAATCGGGCCAACGGTCGATGAAATCGGCGGCGGCCTGATTGGAGCGGCTGACGAGGAAGTCCGCGGCTTCCAGTGCCGGGCGATGGGGCAGGTCCAGGACGAGCTGGCCGGGCGTGTCGATCATGAGGGATGCGCCGACTTGTCCGCGGGGCGGGCATCGATGCTGCCGTCCGGCAGGGCGCTGCCCTTGTAGACGGAGCTGCCGAGGTAGACGTCGAGCGCAAAGCGCACCAGCACGCTGACGGCGGCCGCCAGCGGCACCGCCACCAGCGCGCCCACGAAGCCGAACAGGTAGCTGAACACGAACAGGGCGAAAATCATCCAGACCGGGTGCAAGCCGACCTTCTGCCCAACGAAGCGGGGCGAGAGAAAGGCGGCATCGATGGCCATGCCGGCGCACAGGACGCCGATGGCCTTGATCAGCGGCGCCGGATCGGGCCAGTGCTGCACGATGGCCAGCGTGCAGGCCGAGATCAGCCCGAGCAGCCAGCCGATGATCGGAATGAAGGCCAGCAATCCGGTGCTGAGGCCGACGAGCAGACCGTAGCCGACACCGGCCCAGCTCAGCCCGATGGCATAGAAGATGCCGAGCACCAGGCAGATCGTGCCCTGTCCGCGGATGAACGCGGAGAGCGCGTCGTTGATGTCGGCACCGAGGCGGCGGATGGTGGGCGCATGATCGCGCGGCAGCGCCTGGTCGATCCGCGCCAGCATCGGATGCCAGTCGACCAGCAGATAGAACACGATCACCGGCGAGATCAGCACGAGCGAGGCAAAGTTGACGAGCGCAAGCCCGCCGCTCCACGCCGATACCATGAGCTTGCCGGCAACCGACGCCCAGTTCTGCGACAGGTCGGTGACCTGCTGGTCGAGCACCGTCTTGACGGAGGGAAAGCTGGGGCCCAGCCAATCGCGGCCGAAGCTCTCCACGAACAGCTTGAAGCGCTCGGTCTCGGCCGGGAGCGCTGCGATCAACTGCCGGATCTGGTCGACCAGCAGCGGCACGATGAGCACGAGCGCAAGCGCGACGAGGATGGCGACCACGCCCACGATCAGGATGGCAGCCAGGGCGCGGTTGACGCCGTGGGCCTCCAGGCGATCGGCAATGGGATTGAGGAAGTAGGCGCCGACGATCGCGGCAACGAACGGCAACAGGATGTCGCGCAGGAGGGCGATGGCGAGCAGCACGACCGCCAGCGCCACGACCCAGAACCAGATCTGCCGTTCGACGCGCATGACCCTTCCTCCCCGCGGGCGCCGCGGCACCTGCACCCACCGGCCATCGCAGGCCTGCCCATCAGCGATCCGGCGGGCCCCCGCCGGTCGAGTCATAGCTGGTCATGTGCATAAACCAAGCGCGGAGATAGGCGGCGAGCGACACAAAGGTCAATGCTCCCGTAATCCACACCAGCACGACGCGCAGTGTACCCAATCCGAGTGCGAAGGCGCCGTCGGCGAGCACCGTCGCCGCCAGCAGGATCTGCAAGGCGGTATTGGCCTTGCTGACGGCGAGCGGCTTGATGTGGACCGGCTGGTCGAGCAGCCAGGCGAGCAGCACGGCGGCGACGATGAGGATGTCGCGGCTGACGACGGCGATGACCAGCCACAGTGGCAGCTCGTTGCGCACGCCGAGCGCGATGAAGATGCTGACGATGAGCAGCTTGTCGGCCAGGGGATCGAGATAGGAGCCGAGCTTCGTTCGCCAGTCGAAGCGCTTGGCGAGATAGCCGTCGACGGCGTCGCTGATGCCGGCGCACACGAAGACGAAGAACGCGATCCGGTTCTGTCCGCTCAGCAGCAGCCAGAAGATGATGGGGACGGAGATGATGCGCCCGAGGGTGATGAAGTTCGGAATATTGATGATCACGGGCGGCTGCAGCGTTTCGCGAGAGAGGTTTGTTTGTGCATGAGAATCCGGATTCAGGCGCAACCGTTCTCAGCGTGCCGAGCTTAGCCCTCGCGCGCGGCCCCAGTCGAGGGTGCTATTGCAGGGCGAGCACCCACGATCCGCCGGAATTGCGCAGGCTCAACCCCTGTTGTGCCAAAACCTCGGCCAGCCTCTCCGGGCCGCCGGGGTAGCGCAGCGACACGCGGGCGCCGCGCGCCGACAGGCCCGCCACGTCCAGGTCCTCTATGCCCGGCGCGGCCGACAGCCGGCGGCTGATGTCCTGCCACTCGCTCATGCCCTGGAACGCAACGGCAATCATGAAGCCGCTCTCGGATGAAGGCGCCGAGGCGCTGAGACGCGCGCCTCCGCCGCCTGCCGAGCGCATCGATTTCCAGCGGCCCTCGAGGATGCCGAGCGACACCACGGCGGCGAACTCGCTGGCGTAGCCCGGATCGGCAGGGTCTAGTCGATAGGCGCGCTTCAGCAGGAAGGCGCCAACGGCATCGCGGCCGGCGAGGGCCACGTGGAGGCGCCGGGCCGGCATGTCCTGCTCGGCCACCGCCACCAGCACGAGCTCGTTGCCATAGGCGGCCACGAGGCCGCGGATGGCATTGCCGTCGCCTTCGGCCAGAGCGTTGACGGCCTGGGGCGAAATCTCGCGCTTGAGGCCCTGCAGTTTCGCCGGCGTCAGGGTGTGCTCGAGGTCGAGACCCTTCCAGACGTTGGTCCACGCGGCATGCTCGGCCGGCGGTGCGCCCGGGCTGCGCCAGAGAGGCACCAGAATGAGCGTGGAGGCCTGCTCGTCGGTGAAGGGGATGCCCTCCCGGTTCAGCAGGTCGCGCACGGCGTTCGCCTGGAATGAGAAGTCGAGGCTGGCGATGTAGTCGGTGGTGGAATTGCGCTCGGATCGCACACTCACGCCCTCGATCATCTCGCCGGCAGAGACCTGCCGGAGCTGGCGCAGCCGCTGATAGGACGTGACCGGAACCAGCCGCTTGAGGAGCGAGCGGAAGGCTGCCTGCTGGCCTTCGGCCAAGGCCTTGGTCTTGGCCGCCACGGCATTGTCGGCGCGCGCCTCGACGGGGTAGTTGGCGACCGTGAACACGCTGTCGTCCGCGGCGGCGCCGGCACCCGTGCTCAGCGAGACCGCGACCGTGGCAGCAAGGGCCAGCGCCAGCCGGCCAGGCACCGCCAATCCCCTCATTTCCTTCCCAATCGCCATCCCCGCCTCGATATTCGCACGGCATCCACCGCCACGCACCGGCGGACCCTACCGATATCGGCCCGCGTCTGCTATCCCCGGACGCTACGTGCGCCTTTGGGCGAGAGTTGGGAGCGCCGCGAGCGAACGAGCATGCCAGGCCGACGGCACAATGGCCCGCCCATTTCCTACCGCGATTCCGGCGTGGACATCGATGCCGGCAACGCCCTGGTCGAGGCCATCAAGCCGCTCGCAGCCTCGACGCGGCGGGCCGGTGCCGGCGCCGATCTCGGCGGCTTCGGCGCGCTCTTCGACCTCAAGGCGGCCGGCTTCAAGGACCCGATCCTGGTCGCCGCCAACGACGGCGTCGGCACCAAGCTCAAGATCGCCATCGACGCCAACCACCACGAAACGATCGGCATTGACCTCGTGGCGATGTGCGTCAACGACATCGTCGTGCAGGGCGCCGAGCCGTTGTTCTTCCTGGACTATTTCGCAACCGGCAAACTCGCGCCCGCGGTCGGCGCCGCGATCGTGACGGGCATCGCCGAAGGCTGCCGCGAGGCGGGCTGCGCGCTCGTCGGCGGCGAGACCGCCGAGATGCCGGGCCTGTATCAGGCTGGCGACTATGATCTCGCGGGCTTTGCGGTCGGGGCAGCCGAGCGCGGACGGCTGCTTCCCCGCGGCGATATCGCCGATG
>DATFCC010000150.1:0-7168 GCA_035253505.1 Hyphomicrobiaceae bacterium | reverse complement strand
CCAGCAGAAGCTGCACCCAGCCGTAGCCCTGCTTGTTGAGCGCCTTCTGCATCAGGGACTGGGCGACGTGAAAGTTGCCCGTCATGTAGGCGTCGTTGGGCGTGCGGAACAGGCGCTGGCGCGGGGCATAGGCGCGCCACTCGGAGGGGTTATAGGGGTCCCACGCGCCCTTGATCTTGCGCGGGACGCGCAGCTCGTCGGCCATGGTCCAGGGCGCGTCCGTGTAGCCCGCGCACAGGCCGCGGCCGCGGAAGGCGGCGCGGTGGGCTTCCACGAAGCTCCAGCTATGCGTCTTCGCGCTCTCGCGCATGATGTCGTTCAGGCGCTCGCCGACCACGCTGCCCTCGCGCGCCTTGGCCTCGCTCAGGGAGAACTCGGACATGACGGTCATGCCCGCCTGCCCGTCGGGGCACACGCCTTTGCCGTCGTCGAGAAGAGCCATCGGCGGATAGCCCGTGAGGATGATGCGGTCGGACTCGGGCCAGGGGACGTGCAGCAGGTTGTGGAAGGCGCGATTGACCGACTTCAGGCGATCGTCCAGCGCCTCGAGCTGGGCGTTGGCTTCGAGGAAGCCATGCACGTGGCCGAACCAGCCGCCGAGCTTGCGCAGGATGGACTGGTCGGCGAGGACGGCGTTGGCAACCAGTCGGGCGAACCCCACGTCGTTGCCGCCGACCGAAAGGAAGATCAGGTCGATCTTGCGCGCGCGCTCCGCGTCGCACTTCCGCAGTACCAGGCCGCCCTGGAGCTCGGGAATGCGGCCGCTGATGTGGTAGGCCTCGGGCAGGTCGTAGGCACGCGCACCCTTGCCGCCGCACTGCGCCTCGGCGGCGGCCGAGATCTGCGGCAGATCGGGCGGGTTCGGCACCCACTCGTTGCCCTTGTATTGGAGGAACAGGCCGAAGGTCGTCTCTGCGCCGGAGCAAGCGAGGCCCACGAAGGTCACGGCGCGGTGAGGGTCCTCGACGGCGAGCTGCAGTGCCGCCCTGAGCTGGTGGGAGTAGAGGGAGCGGTGGCAGGCCTGGTCCTGCCAGCGGGCATTCTCCTCGATGAACTTGCGGTCGCCGATCTCCTTCCAGTCGCCGACGCGGGCGGGATAGCCGGTCAGAGGCGTATTGTTGGAGCCGAGGCCGTAATCGGTGGTGCGCTCCGGGGAGAAGCGCACGGGAACGTCCGGGTTGCCTTCGCCCGAAGCGAAGCTGTCGCCCATGCCGATGACGAAGAGGTCGGTGATGCGGGCGGCCGTCTCCGCCACCAGGCTGCCGCCGATCTCCACGCTGATCCAGGCGCCGCCGGGATAGGGAATGTCGAGCTGTACCGGCGTGTCGCATGGCAGGGTCACCACCTTCTGGCGCGGCCCTCGCGTCGCACCCTGCGGCGAGAGAAGCCAGCTGCAGTCGACCGTCTGGGCATCCTCGAGACCGTCGAGGCGCGCGAGCACGGCGTGGCTTTTCGGATTGAGGTAGTCGGCTCGCTCGCGGCAGGAGTAGCGATTGCGCGACCAGTCCCAGCAGGTCTTGGTGAAGGTGGTCGCGCTCCAGCCGTCGGGATGCCGGTCGCCCAGCGCCCGCTCGGCCGCCTGGATCGGATGGTTGCGCTCCGTTTCCGACAGGCTCTGCCAGGTGGCGCGGTGCACCTGCGTGTCCGCGGGATCAAGGAAGAACCGGAACGGGTTCTCGACCTGCCAGCCGATGCGGGGCTCGGCCGCGGACGCCTCCGGTGCCAGCCCGGTCAGCGCGACCGCCAGACAGAGGCCAAGGCTCCTGCAAATCCCCATGCCGTCCGCTCCCCGCTCATTCGATGCCTCGCCCACCTCAGAGGCGGCCGAGCCAGTGCGCCGCGGCGATCCTCCATACTCGTGTCAGCGGCGACACCTCGGTCGGATTGCGCAATGCGTCGCGGCCCGGCCGGGCGAACGCCCGCAAATAGGGCTCGACCAAGGCCAAAGGAAGGAAAGCGGGGCGCAACTGACGCGGCAAATCCGCCACGTGTGGACGGCTCCTGACAAGCGCCTGGGCGGCATCCGCATGCATGCCCGCGAGCAGGGTCTGTGTCGCGCCGTCGCTTTCGCCGGCCAGCAGCCGGCCGGGAACCGTTCCGGAGGCATCGACACGGGAGAGCGGCAGCGGCACCCATCCTTGCGACAGCGCCCGCGGCAGGCCGATCAGAAGGCGGGCCAGACCGTAGGCTTCACCGCAGGCGCGCGCGGCACGTGCCGCGGGCTCGCCGCTCCCCTCCGGCCCCATGACGCGGGCGGCCAGGACGAACAGGGCGCCTTCGGTTTTCCACAGGTAGTCGGCCAGCGCCGCCTCGTCGTCCAACGGCTCCCGAGCGGCCTCGATCTCGCGCCCGTCGATGACCGCGATCAGCAGCGAAGCGGGCAGGCCATGTTGTCGGGCGGCATCGAGCACGGCGTCGGCGACCGGGCTCCCGGTCCGCGTCGATGCCCCGGCCGTGACGGCGTCCCGCCACCACTGCAGCCGGATCGCGGCCATCGCCGGTTCGCGCGTGACGAGAGCGGGCACGCGTGCCAACTCGCTGGCGAAGGCGGCGAGCGCGACGAGGTGCGGTCGCGCCGAGGGCGGTGCAAGCAGCGCCGCCAGATAGCGATCGGGTTCCCCGGACCGCGCGGACGCGATGACCGTTTCGCCGGCAGTCGCGCCGGACGGCACGGGCGCCACCATCAGTAGAGATGGGCGGCCGCTACCATGGCGAGAACAACGGGCAGCGACAGGATGAGATTGAGCCTGGCGAACAGCATTACGCGCGCCCGCGCTGCGGCCCTGGTGGCGTCATCGCCGGGACGCATGCCGAGCACCACCTGCATGTTGGGCCACACGTACATGTGCACGAACATCCACATGGCCAGCGCACCGACCACGCCGGCCCACATCAGCAGCGCTCGGGGCGTCGGGATATAGACGCCGCTGCCGTAGACGAGAGACGGCAGCAGGTAGCCGCTGAGCACCAGCAGCAGCGCGCCACTCAGCACGGCCGTGGTCGAGGCGTGGCGGAACCACCAGGCCACGGCCGGCACCACTGCTTTGTGCAGGAAGCCGCGGCCCTGCTCGTCGGCCGACTGCAGAACGACGAGCTGCACGAAGTTGACGAAGAAGATGAGGCCGACCCACACCATCGCGGCCAGCACGTGCACCAGCCGGACGAGGAACGAGATGAGGCCATGCGCATCGGCGCCGGCGGTGACGAGCCAGGCCAGAAGGATGATGGCCGCCAGGCCGACGCCTGCGCCCAAGGCTGCACGCGGATTGTCGATCATGGGCCGCAGGCTCCTCCCCGAATCCGTTCAGTCGACAGCCAGCAGCGCAGCACCCACGGGGCGCCCCTCCGCCAGCAGCACATTGTAGGTGCGGCACGCGGCGCCGGTGTCCATGGCCTCCAGCGCGATGCCGGCCGCGGCGAACGCCTCGCGCACATCTGAAGCGGGAAACACCTGCCGCTGGCCGGTGCCCAGGAGCAGCACGCCCAGCGCGTCCTTCTCGGCGAGGGCGGCGGCGAGCGCCGGGGCGGTGATGTCGGCAGGGCCGGCGGGCGGCCAGGCATGGATGCCGCTCGGCAGGCACAGGATCGAGCCGCGGTGGCTCATGTCGGCGAAGCGAAAGCCGCCGTTGCCATAGGCGTCGATCGGCGCACGCCCGGGATAGCGGGGTGCGGCGTACGTCATTTCGTGGCCAGGTTCGCGCGCCCGGAAGGCGGCTTGGCAGCGTCGGCTTTGGTTGCCTGCGGCGCCGTTCCGACCCACTCGCGCTTGACGCCCAGGTAGCCGAGCAGGGGCGCAGCGATGAAGATCGAGGAGTAGGTGCCGATGACGACGCCGAGCAGCATGGCGAGGTTGAAGTTGCGGATCACCTCGCCGCCGAAGATGTAGAGCGCAAGGAGAACGACAATGGCGGTGCAGCCCGTCAGGATGGTGCGCGACAGCGTCTCGTTGATCGACAGATTCAGCAGCTCGTTGAGGTCCATGCGCTTGAACTTGCGCAGGTTCTCGCGAATCCGGTCCGAGACCACCACGGTGTCGTTGACCGAGTAGCCAAGAATGGTCAGCAGCGCGGCCACGATCGACAGGTCGAATTCGAACTGGAACAACGCGAAGATGCCGGCCACCAGCAGCACGTCGTGGGTCAGCGCCACGATGGCACCGAGCGCGAACTGCCATTCGAACCGGAACCAGACGTAGGCCACGATCGCCAGCAGGCCAGCGGCGACGGCGATGAAGCCCGTCATGCGCAATTCGCTCGAGACGGCCGGACCGACAACCTCGGTGCGGCGGGTGATGTACTGGCCCTGGAGGGCGTCAGTAACCTTCTTGAGCGCCACTTGCTGCTCCGCCTCGCCGCCCGGCTGCTGCTCCACGCGGATCAGCACATCGCTTGGCGAACCGAAGCTCTGGATCTGCACCGCGCCGAGGCCGAGGCGCCCGAGCTTCTCGCGGAGCGCGGCGATGTCGGCGGCACCCGAGTTCGCCTGCACCTCCAGCATCGAGCCGCCCTTGAAGTCGACGCCGTAGTTGAAGCCCCTGACGCCCACGATCAGGAGCGCCAGCGCCATGCCGATGATCGACAGCGTCAGGCACAGGCCCTTGTAACGCATGAAAGGCAGGCGCAGGTCGTGCGGAAAGAAATCGTAGCCTTTGAAATTCGGGAGGAACCGCATGCGAATGCCTTCCTAGACCGGAACTTCGAAGGTACGCCGCGTCTTCCTGACCGAGTTCAGCCAGTAGAAGACGAGCAGGCGCACGACGGTGACGGATGCGAAGATGGACGTGCAGATGCCGATCGTGAGCGTCACCGCAAATCCGCGTATCGGGCCGGAGCCCAGCCAGAACATCACGAGTGCGCAGGCGAGCGTCGTGAGCTGGGAGTCGGCAATGGTGATGAAGGCCCGCGTGAAGCCGGCGTCGATGGCTGCGATCGGGCTTTTGCCGGAGCGGATCTCCTCGCGGATGCGCTCGTAGATCAGAACGTTGGCGTCCACCGCCATGGCGATGCCGAGCACGAGCCCGGCGATGCCGGGAAGCGTCAGCGCCGATCCGGCCAGCGTCATCAGGGCGACCGTCAGGATGCCATGCACGCACAATCCCACGACGGCGAAGATGCCGAAGGTGCCGTAGGCCAGAATCGTGAGCGCGATAGTGGCCGCGCCGCCGACGATGCCCGCAAGCTTGCCCGCCTCGATGGAGTCTGCGCCGAGCGAGGGGCCGACCGTGCGCTCCTCGACGATGGTGAGCTTGGCCGGCAGGGCGCCCGATCGCAACTGGATGGCAAGCTGGTTGGCGCTTTCGACCGTGAAGCTGCCGCTGATCTGCCCCGAGCCGCCGAGGATCGCGTCGCGGATGACGGGCGCGGAGATCACGTGGTCGTCCAGCACGATGGCGAACGGCCGGCCGACGTTGTCGCGGGTGAAATTGCCGAATTTGCGCGCACCGGCGTTGTTGAAGCGGAAGGTGATGATCGGCTCGTTGGTGCGCTGGTCGAAGGCGGGTTGGGCATCGACGAGCTCGTCGCCGCGCACGACCGGCGTTTCCCGCAGAAGCTGCGCCCCGCCCTCCTGATCCTCGCCCGGATACACCTTGTAGCCCGCCGGCACCCGGCCCTGCTGCGCTTCCGCCGCGGACACGGTGGGGTGCACCTCGTGGAAGCTGAGCTTGGCGGTCTTGCCGATCAGCTCCTTGAGCTGGGCGGTGTCCTGCAGGCCCGGCACCTGCACGAGGATGCGCGAGCTGCCCTGGCGCACGATGGTCGGCTCCGTGGTGCCCATGGCGTCGACGCGGCGGCGCACCGTCTCGATGGCGGCGCTGACGGCACCGGTGACGCGATGCTGGATGCCGGCTTCCGTCGGCGCAATGAGGATGACGCCGGCGTCACCCTTGGTCACGGTAAGGTCGGTGACCGACGTGCCGAGGATGACGTTGCCCGTCTGCTGGATGAGGCCGCGCAGCTCCTTGAGCGCCGCATCCGTCTCCTCGGGCTTCGAGAGGCGCACCTGCACGACGTTGTTGGCGATGCCCAGGCCCGAGACGGCGATCTTGGCGTCGCGCAGGCGCTTGCGGGCGTCGTCACGCAGGGTGTCGAGCCAGTCCTTGCGGACCTCCGACGCCTCCATGGAGAGCAGCAGGTGCGCACCGCCGCGCAGGTCGAGACCCAGGTTGAGCTGGCTGTGGGGAATCCAGGAGGGCCAGCGCGCCAGCGCCTCCTTGGAGAAGAAATTGGGCAGCACGAGCAGCACGCCCAATGCGCAGGTGAGAATGATCGCGATCTGTTTCCACGTCGAGAAATGCAGCATGCTTGATCAACGCCTCGCGCGGCCGTCAGCTCCGTCCCCCGTCCGGGGCAGACTCACGCGCTTTCCTTGACGGGCTCGCCCTTGGTGCGCACCTCCGAGACGGTGCCCTTGATGATACGCACGCGCGTATTGTCGGCGATCTCGACCTCGATCTCGTTGTCGTCCCGAACCTTGGTCACCTTGCCGATGATGCCGCCGGCTGTGACCACGGTGTCGCCGCGGCGAAGGTTGGACACCATCTCGCGGTGCATCTTCACCTTCTGCTGCTGCGGGCGCAGCAGCAGCACGTAGAAGATGACGAACATGAGCAGGATCGGAACGAGCTGGACGAGAAAATCGCTGCCGCCGCCGGATGTCTGCGCATAGGCCGGTGAGATGAACATCAGCGGTTCTCGCCAAAGCTTGTCATGGAGGAGACGATCCGAGCCGATCGGGTGCCGTTCAGCAGCACAAACCCGATCCGGCTGTCGACTTTGCGCGGACTATAGTGTTCCGGCCCCCGTTTGCAACCATGTACCCGGGCGCCGCAGTGACGACAGGGCGCGGCTCGTCTATAGAACGGCAAAACCTTGGCCCTCCCGACCCATGGATATATGGCGATGAGCGAGGAAAAGCACATCCTCGAGCACCTGCAGCGGCTCGCGGCCGCCCTGGAGCGGCTGGCGCCGCCGCCCCCGCCGCAACCGGATTTCGCCGCCGCCGAGGCTTTCGTGTGGCAGGCCTCGCCGGAGGCTTTCCTGCCGGTGCCGCGCGTGAACCGCCAGCCGCTTGCCCTGCTCAAGGGCATCGACCAGGCAGCCGAGCTGCTCCTCGACAACACCCGCCGCTTCGCGCGCGGGCTGCCCGCCAACAACGCCCTGCTGTGGGG